>JANQTR010000095.1 GCA_030731635.1 Erythrobacter sp.
CACGCTGATTCAGGCGATGGGCACCGGCATCCGCGATGAATTCAACCTCGAAAAGCTGCGCTATCACAAGATCGTGATCATGACCGACGCCGACGTGGACGGGGCGCATATCCGCACGCTACTGCTCACCTTCTTCCACCGACAGATGCCTGACATCATCCGCGCCGGGCACCTGTTCATCGCCCAGCCGCCCTTGTTCAAGGTCGCCAAGGGCCGCAGCGAGGTTTATCTGAAAGATCAGCCCGCGCTGGATCGGTATCTGGTCGACGCGGGCCTGCAGGGCCGCGTGCTGGAAACTGCCGAAGGAGCCCGAGGGGGCGAGGATCTGCGCGCGCTGGTCGATGGGGCGCTCAGGCTCAAGAACCTGCTCGCCTTCGTACCGCGCCGCTATGATAGCGGGATTGTCGAACAGATGGCTCTGGTCGGCGCGCTGGAGCCGGGGCTGGCAGGTGAGGCGCTGACCGCAGCGCTTGCCCGCGCCGCCGGGCGGCTTGGCGCCGGCGACCGCGAGGCTCGGTGGAGCGCATCGCAACGCCCCGATGGCACCGTGGTGTTCGAACGCCTGTGGCGCGGGGTCACGGATGTTCACGAAATCGATGCCAGGTTCCTGTCCGGCACAGAAGCGCACAAACTGCATGGGCTGGCGGCTGCGCAGGCCGACGCCTATGCCACCCCTGTCCGACTGGTGCGCGCGGGCGATGCCCCGTCCGAAGAGCCCGAGGCTGAGCCCGTGAGTGATGATCTGCTCGCCGGTGAGGCCGAACAGGCTGCTGCGCCGCCGCCGTTGCCGCAGGATGATGGGATCAGCCGCCCGACCCAGCTGCTCGACGCGATCTTCGCGGCCGGACGCAAGGGCCTGTCGATCGCCCGCTACAAGGGGCTGGGCGAAATGAACGCCGAGCAATTGTGGGAAACCACGCTCGACCCCGATAACCGCGCGCTCTTGCAGGTTAAGGTCGAAGATGCGGACGTCACCGACGAAATCTTCACCCGGTTGATGGGCGACATCGTTGAACCCCGCCGCGAGTTCATTCAGGATAATGCCCTGAACGTCGCCAATCTCGACGTCTAGCTCAGCCGAAAGACTGACCATGGCCCATCAGCCCCACCGCACCGATGAATTGCAGCACGCCAGCTTTCTGATCATCCTTGCCGTGGTCAGCCTGTTGATGGCCGTGATCATCTTGCCCTTCGCCCAGCCGTTGTTGTGGGCGGGGCTATCGGCGATCATGTTCCAGCCGCTTTATCGCTATATCCTGAAACACATGCGCGGGCGTCGCAATCCTGCGGCGGGCGTGACGCTGCTGATCATATTCTTTGTGTTGATGGTGCCGGCGCTGTGGCTCGCGACAATGGTAGTGCAGGAGGCGTTCACGCTGCTGACCACGCTGCAGCAACAGCCGCTTGATCTCGCAGTACTGTTTGATCAGGTCTACGGGATGCTTCCTAAGGTCGCGCAGCAGGCGGTTGATCGCGGCGGCTGGGGCGATGTCACGACGGTGCAGGCCCGCCTACAGGAATTATTGACCGAAAGCGCAGGGATGATCGCGAGTCAGGCGGTCTCTATCGGCGGCGGGGCGCTGAACTTCTTCCTTGCGTTTGGCGTGGCGCTGTACGTGATGTACTTCCTGATCCGTGATGGGGAACGGATCGGGCGCACGGTGCTGTGTGCGGTGCCGGTGGAACGCTCGATTGCCGAACGCCTCGCCCAACGGTTTCTTGGGATTGTGCGCGCGACGATCAAAGGCACGGGCGTTGTCGCGTTGGTGCAGGGCGCGCTTGGCGCGATCACGCTGACCATTGCGGGCGTGCCTTCGTCGCTGTTGTTCGGGGTGATCATGACAATTTTTGCGCTGGTGCCGGTGATCGGTTCAGGCGCGGTGTGGGTGCCCGCGGGACTGTATCTGCTGTTGATCGGCGATTACTGGCAGGGCCTGTTCGTGCTGTTGACCGGATTCTTCATTATCTCGTCAGCGGACAATGTGCTGCGGCCCATTCTGGTGGGGCGCGACACCGGTATCCCCGACTGGATCATTCTGGTCACCACCTTGGGCGGCATCAGTCTCGTTGGGTTTTCGGGCATTGTTCTTGGCCCGCTGGTGGCCGGACTGTTCCTTGCTAGCTGGTCGATCCTGCGCGAACAGCGCGACGAGGACGAGGAAGCCTCGCAGGAAATGGACAACATCAATGTCGATGCCTCGGGTCGCTCCATCGCTCCGGCTGAGGCAGGCTGAGCGCGGTGCAACCGCTCGTCACCCCCGGCTCGCAGGGCGAAGCCGTAGGCCGACTGGTGCTGGCGGGATTAGTCGTCGTGATGCTGCCCGCGCTGCCGTTTGGCGCTTATTTGGTCTATCCCTTCGCGATCCTGACGACGTGGTTTCACGAGATGGGCCACGGTCTCACCGCACTGGTATTGGGGCAACATTTCGAACAGCTGCTGATCTTCGCCAATGGTTCGGGCTTGGCGCAAAGCCAGGTTTCTGGCGATGTCTCACGCTTTACGCTGGCCGCGATTGCGGCAGGCGGCCCGCTCGCGCCGAGCGTGGTGGGGGCGCTGCTGATCCTGGCCAGCGCGCACCCGCGATTGTGGCGGCCGGTTCTGTGGCTGTCTGCGGCGGTGATTGCAGGGAGCGTGGCAATCTGGGTACGCTCGCCGGTCGGGCTGTGGGTGCTGCCGCTCGTCGCTGCGTTGCTGGCGCTTGTGGCATGGCGGGCCTCGCCCGGCTTTGCACGCTTCACGCTGCAATTCCTGGGCGTACTGGGCGCGATGAGCTGTTTGCGCAGCTGGGACTACTTGTTCTCCGAAAACGCGGTCATCAATGGCCGCGCGATGCTGTCGGACACCGGGCAGATCGCAGCTGTGCTGGGCCTGTCGCACTGGGTTTGGGCGGCGCTAGTCGTGTTGGCATCGGCGGTGATGATCGGGGCGGCGCTCAAATATGCGCTTGCCGAACAGCGCCTGCGCCCGCCGCCGCGCAAGCTGCCGGCCAATGTGCTGCAATTCAAGCAGACCAAACGCTGAGACAAGTGTCAGTGCCGCAAGCGGGCCTGACGCGATAATCTGCCGCGCATGGACACCACCGAAATCGCCGACCGGATCGCCATTGCCGAAACGCTGGCGCGCTATTGCCGGGGCATCGACCGCTGCGATGCGGCACTGCTGGCCGAAGTGTTCACCCCCGATGCGAGGATCGATTACGGCGACGGCGCGAAATCTCCGGCAGACACCATCCCCGGCCTGATGGCGGGCCTCGGCGGCATGCGGCTGACGCAGCACAATATCAGCAACACGGTCATGCAGATCACCGCCGCCACAGCTAAGGCCGAGACCAATTGCGTCGCGCTCCACCTGATCCCGTCGCCCGATGGCGACTTTGAACTGGTGGTCGGCGGTCGATACCTCGATACGCTGGTCAAGGCAGACGGCGATTGGCGGATTGCCGAGCGATTATATGTGATGGACTGGAACCGCACCGTGCCATCGACGATGCAATGGGAAGGCGGGCTGTTTGATAGTTTGCAGCGCCGGGGCGCACGCGGGGCAGAGGATCCTTCGGCGGTGTGGTGGCAGAACGGCTAGCCTCTCAGGACGCGACCTTCAGCGTATTCACGCCCGCCGCATCACCCCCGGCCTCACCCGACAGGCCGATGAACATGGTATCCACGATCCGCGCCAGCTTCTGTTCGGTCAGCTTGTCGCCAAGATAGATCAGCGCGTCCGGCAAGGTGTAGCTGGAGATCATCTGATTGATCAGCGACAGCGCTTCATCGATCGACAGCCCGGCGAAAAACCCTTCGGCCTGAGCCTCGGCGATCAATTCGCACAGGTAGTGATCGGCAAGATCGACATAGCTGCGTACCCGTTCGAAATTGGCCGCGCCCATTTCACACAGGATGGTGAAATTTTCCGGGTCTTCACGGAACCGGCCCTGCGAAATGGTGAAGCGGCGGCGGAAAAATTCGTACATCTTGCGCGGCGGCGGCAGGTTTGACGCGCGAACCTCCTCCATCACCGCCATGTGCGGGGCGAGCCACGTTTGCGCAACCGCATCGAACATGTCATCGTAATCGGCAAACAGCGCCTCGAACCGCGCGCGGGTTAGCCCGCTTTCAGCCATGGCCACGGTCCACGGGATTTCCGAGCCGCGCTCTTTCACCAGATCGAGCACATGGCGCGCGATTCGTTCACGCTCCTGCTCGCGTATGGTCGGATTGAGAGCCATGAGGTCGCGCGTCTCCTTGATTGCGCGCAACATAGGCCAAGCGGGCGCAAGCTTAAAGGGCAGGGCAACGCTTTTTGTGCGGCGCAGCAGTGCGGTTGGTCGATTAGCGCGCGTTCAGCTTCGGGGCGGCATGGGGAAAAACGCCGAGGTGCGGCGTTTGTATTCGGCGTATTTATCGCCCTTGGTCTTGTTCAAACCCTTTTCCAGCAGCGTCACGCCCGACCATTTGGTGAGCGTAAAGCTGAGGAACAGCGGGCCGATGATGGTCGCTGCAGCATAAATCCACCCCGCGCTCGCACAAGCAAGCCAGATGCCCCACCACGCGGCAAAATCGCCGAAATAGTTGGGGTG
>JANQTR010000096.1:0-4058 GCA_030731635.1 Erythrobacter sp.
GTTCGGACGCTGCCATCCACTCGCCGCTCGCCTCGTCATAGACGTAGTCTTCGTCGGTGCCCGTCATGCTGCCCCCTGCATCGATAAGGAATCGGGCGATTGCACCATTTCCCAGGTGTTCCATTCCTCGATCACCTGCCCGCCCCGGATCACCGCGAGGTTGATGCCGATCATGGTCATCGGCTCGCCGGTGTCGCGGCTGCGGACATGGCAGGTCATCCGGGTCGCAACCTTGTCGCCATCCACGAATTGGTCTTCGATGGTGAAGGCATCGGGCGGATAGTCGAAGAGCTGGTGGAAGTTGAGGATGCTCTGGCGGAATTCTGCCCAGTCACGCGGCCCCGCCGAAGTGTGTCCGGCATAGTCAGGCGCGATCAGCGCCGCCATCGCGTCGACATCGGCGCGGGTGTAGCAATCCACCAGCTGGCGGAATACGGCCTTCTTGTCCTCGGGTGTCTCGTTGTTGTCCATCGCGTGCCTCCCCTACTTCGCGAGCGACCGGCTCACCCCGTCGCCCCGATCAATTCACGCCCGATCAGCATCCGGCGGATCTCGTTCGTGCCTGCGCCGATATCCAGCAGCTTGGCGTCGCGCATGTAGCGCTCGACCGGCCAGTCGGTGGTGTAGCCCGCCCCGCCCAGTGCCTGCACGCTTTCGGCGGCGACCTTGAAGGCGTTCTCCGACGCCAGCAGGATCACCCCCGCCGCATCGAAGCGCGTCGTCTGCCCCGCATCGCAGGCCTTGGCCACCGCATAGGTGTAGGCGCGGGCCGATTGCAGGGCGACATACATGTCAGCGACCTTGGCCTGCATCAGCTGGAAGCTCCCGATAGGTTTGCCGAACTGCTTGCGCTCGCGCAGGTAGGGGATCACCGTGTCGAGGCAGGCCTGCATGATGCCGAGTTGCAAACCAGCCAGCACCACGCGCTCGTAATCCAGCCCGCTCATCAGCACGCCGACGCCCCCGTTCAGCGGACCCATGATGCGCTCTTCAGGCACGAAGCAATCGGTGAACACCAGTTCGGCGGTGGGCGATCCCTTCATGCCGACCTTGGAAATCTTCTGACCGATGGCAAAACCTTCGTCGCCCTTTTCGATCAGGAAAGCGGTGATCCCGCGGCTGCCCGCGTGGCCATCGGTCTTGGCATAGACCACCAGCGTATCGGCCTCGGGCGCGTTGGTGATCCAGAACTTGGTGCCGTTGAGGACATAGCCGGCCTGTCCGTTTTGGGAAGTCGCCTCGGCCTTGAGCTTCATCGAAACCACGTCCGACCCGGCGCCAGCTTCGGACATGGCGAGGCTGCCGACATGCTTGCCTGAAATCAGCCCCGGCAGATACTTTGCCTTCTGCTCGTCATTCCCCCAGCGGCGGATCTGATTGAGGCAGAGGTTGGAATGCGCGCCGTAGGAAAGGCCCACCGAAGCGCTCGCGCGGCTGACTTCCTCGACCGCGATCACGTGTTCGAGATAGCCGAGCCCCAGCCCGCCCCATTCCTCTTCCACGGTGATGCCATGCAGGCCCAATGCGCCCATCGGCTCCCATAATTCGCGCGGGAAGCGGTCTTCGCGGTCGGTGCGTTCGGCCAGCGGGGCGATCTGTTCATCGGCGAAGCGCGCGGTGGAATCGCGGATCATTTCGGCCGCTTCGCCAAGGTGGAAGTCGAAATCGGGGGTCGCGCGCATGATTTGTTCTCAGGCTTGTAATGATTGTTCTGCCGCCCCGCATAGCAAGCAGAGGGGCAAAGGCCAATTCCCGAAGCTGGCACAATCGCCCGATCACCGCTAACCGGTGGGTGATGACCACACCTGCGCCCCTGCTCCAGTTCGATGGGGTGATCTGCCAATTTGGCGAGATCACCGCAGTTGGCGGTGTTTCCTGCGACATTGCGCCAGGCAGTTTCGTCGCGCTGGTCGGCGCATCGGGATCGGGCAAATCGACGCTGCTGAAGACGGTGAATACGCTGGTTGCCCCCACCGCTGGCCGCGTGCTGTTCGGCGGTGAGGATGTTGCAAGCCTGAAGCCTGCGCACCTGCGCCGCCGGGTCGGCTATGTTTTTCAGGGGATCGGCCTGTTCCCACATTTCAGCGTTGCTGAAAACATTGCCATCGGCCCGCGCCTTGCGGGCGAAAAGCTGTCGCCCGAACGGATTGTCGAACTGCTGACGCTGGTCGAACTCGAACCCGAAATGGCGACCCGGATGCCCGATGAACTCAGCGGCGGGCAACGCCAGCGGGTCGGTGTGGCGCGGGCGCTGGCGGGGGAACCGGAACTGCTGATCATGGATGAACCCTTCGGCGCGCTCGACCCAGTGACCCGCGCGGCGCTGGGCGCCAAGATGCGCGAATTGCATGAACGTCTCGGCCTGACCACTGTGATGGTCACGCATGACATGGCCGAAGCGCTGCTGCTGGCGGATCGTGTGCTGGTGATGGATGGCGGCGCGCTGGTGGCGGATGAAACCCCGCGCGCACTGCTGGCGGGCGCGGGTGGCAATGTCGCGCAGGGGTTGGTTGCGGTGCCGCGCGAACAGGCCGAACGGCTCGCCGCGATGGAACGCGGCTGATGGGCGATATCTGGGACATCCTGCCGGGTCTTGGCGATAAGCTGGCCGCGCATGTGGTGCTGTCCGCCTGCGCGATCGGGCTGGCCATGCTGATCGCCCTGCCGCTGGCGGTGTGGGCCAGCCGGTCGCCGCTGGTCTCGCGCGTCGCGCTCAGTCTCGCGAGCCTCATCCAGACTGTCCCCGCGCTGGCGTTGCTGGCATTGTTTTTCCCGCTGCTGCTCAGCTTGCGCACGGTGTTTGGCGAGGGCCTGCCGACACTCGGGTTCCTGCCCGCATTGATGGCGCTGACGCTCTATGCGCTGCTGCCGATTTTGCGCAACGCGGTGACCGCGCAAGCCAATCTCGATCCCGAAATCCTCGAAGCGGCTGATGGTGTCGGCATGACCAAGTGGCAGAAGTTGACGCTGGTCGAAGCGCCGCTCTCTGCTCCCTTCATCATGGCCGGGATTCGCACCGCCAGCGTATGGACGATTGGCCTTGCGACGCTGGCCACCACCATCGGCCAGCCGAGCCTGGGCGATCCGATCTTTGCCGGTCTGCAAACCCAGAACTGGGCGCTGGTGCTGGCGGGTTGCCTTGCCAGCGCAGGGCTGGCGCTGGCGGCGGACAATCTGCTGTGGGTGATCGAAGTCGGCCTCGCCAAGCGGTCACGGCTCCAGATTTTCGGCGGGATGACGGTGGTTGGCATCGGCATTGTCGCTGCCCTGTGGGCGCAAGGATCCGGCAGTGATGAGCGCCGCATCATCATCGCATCCAAGCAATTTTCCGAACAATATATCCTTGCGCAGCTGATCGGCGCGCGGCTGGAGGCGGCGGGTTACGCGGTCGAATATCGCGATGGGTTGGGCAGCGCGGTGGTGCATAGCGCTGTGGCAAGTTCCAGCATCGATATCTCGGTCGATTACACCGGCACGATCTGGACCAACTACCTCAAACGCGAGGACAATCCGGGGCGTGAGGCGATGTACGAAACGATCCGCGATTGGGAATGGCGTGAAAACGGCGTGAAGGTGCTGGGGCGGCTGGGGTTCGAAAACGCCTATGCCTTTGCGATGCGCGAAGACCGTGCGGCGCAGCTGCGCGTCGCCTCACTCAACGATCTGGTCGCCGCCGCGCCCAAGCTCACCGTGGGCGGCGATCCCGAATTTTTCGAGCGGCCCGAATGGATCGCGGTACGGGATACCTATGGCCTGCGCTTCGCCAAAAACCGCAATTTCGCGCCGACATTCATGTATAACGCGCTCAAATCGGGTGAGGCGGACGTGATCAGCGCCTACACGTCGGACGGTCGGATTGCGGCGGACAAGCTGGTGGTGCTGGCCGACCCTAAAGGCGCGCTGCCAAGCTATGATGCGATGCTGATGCTCTCCCCCCGCATTGCCAATGACGCCGGTGTGGCCAAGGCGCTTCAACCGCTGATTGGCGCGATCAGCGTCGAGGTGATGCGCGAGGCAAATCTGGCGGTTGACCGCGAGGATGAGAAGAAGCTTAGCCC
>JANQTR010000096.1:4158-18077 GCA_030731635.1 Erythrobacter sp.
AATGGCCCGATGCAGCCTTTTACCTCCAACACTTTGGGCCCCTTGCGGCTAATGATCGAACGGTAGGTTTTGCCGCTTTTGGGATCATAGATCCGGCCGCGCCACACCTTGCCATCGGCGACAAAGCCCGACAGGATCGCCGTGCCGAGCAGTTTGCGGGTGCGCAGCTTGGGCTCGGGATTGTTGACGTCGCGTTGGTCAGCGCCGCCCGGCTGAGGGGTCAGAAAACGGTCGAGCGTTCCGCACAATGCCTTGCCGCAGGCGGCGATGGCGACCACCGCGTCCTTTTCTTCGGTAACCCACTGCCCGGTGACCGGTTCGCCTGCGTAGGCCGCAACATGGCTTGGTCCGAAGGATGACAGCAGGGCCAGCGCATACAGGGCGGAACGGGTCAGCATCGGGCAATTCTCCACAGCAGGCGCGCTTTGTACGCCCGAACTGATACGCCTCAACGCCGTGCGAGGTTACCGCTCAATCAAACCCGACCCCAAACGGCCAGCGCCGCCCGCAGATTCCCAGCACCTTGAACAAGGAGCCCATCTGGCTCGATTCGACCAGCCGGTCACGCTGGCGCTTGATCTTGTCCTTTTCGCCCGGATTGCGTCGCTGCAGCGCTTCGGTGCGGGTGTCGATGCCCATCTGGCGCAGCCATTCGCCCTGCATCTGCACCCCCATCACATCTGCGCCGTATGCGCGGGCGGTGTGTTCCAGCAGCTCGAAATCGACATGGGCAGTGATGTCGGCCTCGCCCGGGTGGGCAAAGGGATCGACCTTTTTATGTGCCTTCAATGCCTGCAAGGTTGTGCCGGCCCGCAGTTCTGACTGACCATAGTCAAAAATGATCGCCGCGCCGCCTTGCTGCGTCAGGCGCTGGGAAAGCTCGGCCATCACCGCCACCGCGGCGGGGCTGGTTTCGATCATCGATCCCTGACTGGCGCGCAGCCAGCCCGATGGCACCAGATGGTCCATCCGTTCCTTACCTGCACCAAAGATAAAGGTATCGCCATCCAGCCCGACCATGCGTTCAAACCAGCCATCCGCCGCGCGCACCAGCTGATGGATCGGCAGGGCATCGAAGAATTCATTGGCGACAACCAACAGCGGCGCATCATCGGGCAGGGTCGAAAGATCATGATGATGATGGCAGTCCGGGAATGCCTCGCGCTGCAACCCGCGCAGCGTCGCCGAGGTTTCGACAAAGTGCACCTGCGGGGCAAAATCATACCGTGCCGCCGTGGTCAGCGCATCACGCGCCAGCGTGCCGCGTCCCGGACCAAGCTCGACATAGTGGATATGTTTGCGCGCGCCCATCCGCACCCACAGATCCGCCAACCATAGGCCGACCAGTTCGCCGAACATCTGGGTGACTTCAGGCGCGGTGATGAAGTCACCCTGATCGCCCAGCGGATCGCGGCTGGCATAATAGCGCGCGTTGCTTTCACCCATATATTGGGAAAGGCTGATGGGGCCGGTCTCGCGAATCAGGCGGCGCAGGCTTTGGCCGACATCAACCGTCGCGCGGGCTGCAACTTCGGCTTCAAGTCTGGCCTGTTCGTCTGCGGCGGCTTGCACGGCAGCCTCTGCCGCTAGTCGCGCTGCTTCTTCTGCCGCAGCCTTGGCAGCGGCTTCGGCGGCGATGCGGGCCTGTTCTTCGGCCTCGGCCTTGGCAGCAGCCTCTGCTTCGCGGCGGGCCGTTTCTTCGGCAGCGGCTTTTTCTGCGGCGGCTTTGGCGGCTGCCTCAGCCTTGAGGCGCGCCTTTTTCTCGGCTTCGGCCTTGGCCTTGGCTTCAGCCTTTGCGGCGGCTTCTGCTTCGGCGCGGGCTTTTTCTGCGGCGGCAGCAAGGGCCTTGGCCTCGGCTTCCGCCTTGGCCTTGGCGCGAGCTTCCGCCTCGCGCCGAGCTCGCGCTTCGGCGGCAGCCTGTTTCTCTGCTTCGGCTTTGCGGCGGGCCTGTTCCTGCGCCTCGGCCGCGGCCTTTGCTGCTGCTTCTGCCTTGGCGCGTGCGCGTTCTTTTGCCTCGGCTTCGGCGCGCGCCTTGGCCTCGGCTTCTGCCTTCGCACGGGCTTCCGCCTCGGCCTGTTTTTTCGCGCGGGCTTCGACGGCGGCGCGCTCGCGGGCTTCGCGTTCGGCCTTGGCCTTGGCCTCCGCCTCGGCCTTCGCTTTGGCGCGGGCTTCCTTGGCGGCGCGGGCGCGCTCTTCCGCTTCGGCGCGGGCGCGGGCGAGAGCTTCGGCTTTGGCACGGGCCTCGGCTTCGATCCGGGCCTTGGCGCGCGCCTTGGCTTCGGCAAGCCGCCGGGCTTCCTCGGCGGCGCGTTCCTGCGCTTCGGCTTCGGCTTCGGCCTTGAGGCGCGCTTCCTCTGCGGCGCGGGCTTTTGCTTCTGCTTCTGCTTCCGCCTTCTGCCGAGCCTGCTCTTCAGCCTGGGCCTTGGCTGCTTCGTCGGCCTTGCGTTGCGCCAGAGCCTTGCGGCGGGCCTCGTCCTTTGCATCGGCGAGAGCTTTTTCTTCCGCCTCGGCTTTGGCCTTTGCCTCTGCCGCAGCCTGTTCGCGCGCCTGACGTGCCGCGACAGCGGCCAAACGCTCCGCTTCCGCCGCGGCTTGGGCCGCGGTGTCGCTTGCGGGTTCTGGCACTGCCTCAGGCGCGGCGTCGTCTTCGGGATCGATCAGCCGCAGGCCGCCGTTCCACGCCCGCGCGCCGTCGCTGCCTGCGCTCAGGCCGCCTGCGCTTAGGTCGGTTGCACGATCCCGCTCGCCAACGGCGGCTTCCGCAGCGCGTAAAGCACGACAATCAACCCAGTCAGGATCAGCGGAATAGTCAGCCATTGGCCCATCGATAGCCCGGTCCGGGCGGCAAAGTCAGCCAGTTGTGCATCAGGCTGGCGAAAAAACTCGTTAACGAAGCGCGCAATTCCCATCCCCAGCGTGAAAACGCCAGCCAGCAGTCCCGGACGATAGCGCGCACGGGTCTTCCAGAATAGCAGCATCAGAATAACGAGCAGCGCCAGCCCTTCAAGTCCGGCCTGATACAGCTGGCTGGGGTGGCGCGGCACCTGTGACGGATCGCTCGGGAAGATCATAGCCCAAGGCACGTCGGCGGCGCGGCCGTAGAGTTCGCCATTGATGAAATTGGCCAGCCGGCCGAGCAACATCCCCATCGGCACGCCGACGCAGACATAGTCGACGACGCGGATGAAATTGAGTTTATCGCGCCAGGCAATGAACGCCATCGCCGCCGTCACACCCATCAGCCCGCCGTGGAAGCTCATCCCGCCATCCCACAGGCGCAGCAATTTCCAGCTGATCCAGCCATCGCCTGAAAAATCGGTGAAGGCGCTGGGGATGCCAGTCTCGCCCCCCGTATAGAACAGCGCATAGCCCAGCCTGCCGCCAAGGATCACCCCAAGCGTGCAGTAGAAAAACAGATCATCGGCATGGCGCTGCGCCATCGGTGCGCCGGGCTGTTTCAGCATCTTCAAAGTGTGCCAATAGGCGAAGATCACACCCAGAAGGTACGCCAGCGAATAGAACCGCAGCTGAAACCAGCCAATTTCAAAAAGGTAGGGTTTCAGACCCAGATTGGCCCAGTAGATCGGATCGGCAGCGCCGCTTGCGGCAAGTAGTGACAGCACGGGGCTAACCTCTTAATGACAGTGATATGCCGTATCGGCGGGCCTGACGCGGCCTTGTCCAGGGCCTCATTCACGCTGGCGCTTCTGGCACAGTGCGCGGGGCAGGGAAAGACCGCAGGATCGCTGGCAAGGTTTGGGACATGAAGGCTGGTATGCGTGAGCACGCGCACCCGGGCTTCAACGATAAATGAGAGAGGAACACCACCGCATGCCCACTCAGCTGGACAATGCGCTTGAAGCGATCATCACCGGACTGACGGCTGAAGGTCAGCCATTTGCCACGGTGCCCTTCACCCGCGACGGGGTGACAATGCCCGCCTTCGCTGCCGCGCCGCCTAGCCTCGCGCATTATTTTGCGCACTTCGCCAATCAGAACAGCGATCTGCCCTTTCTGGTCGATGGCGACATCCGCCTGACCTTTGGCGAAACCTATGCTGCCGCAACCTGCGTGGCGGAAAGCCTCGTGCATGATCACGGCATTGCCAAGGGCGACCGCGTCGCACTGGCCGCGCGCAATTCGGCCAACTGGATCATCGCCTATATGGGGATTCTGATGGCGGGCGGCTGCGCGACGCTGCTCAACGGCTTTTCATCGGGCGAAGAACTGACCTACGGAATCGATCTGGCCGAATGCAAGCTGGTACTGGCCGATGAAGGCCGCGCCGCCCGGCTCGAAGGGCGCGATCTGACCGCCAAGCTGGCACTGTTCAGCCATGGCAATCAGCCATCGCAGGGTTTGGCGCAGATCTGGCGCGTACCCGAAGGCACCAGTGCGGCGATGACGCTGCTCGCCAGCCTTGGCCCGGATGATATTGCGACAATCCTCTACACCTCGGGATCAACCGGCAAGTCCAAGGGCGCGTGGTCGGATCATCGCGGGGTCGTCAACGGCGTGATGAACTATGTCGCCCAAAGCGCGATGGCCAAGGTGCATATCGAAAGCCAGGAAGGCCCGATGACCGCGCAACCCTGCGCGCTGGTCGCGGTGCCGTTGTTCCACGTGACCGGCGAAGTGCCGCTGATGCTGCAAAGCTTCGCGATCGGCCGCAAGCTGGTGCTGATGCCCAAGTGGGACGCAGGCCTCGCGATCCGGCTGATGGCCGAAGAAAAGGTCACCTATTTCGTCGGCGTGCCGTTGATGAGCTATGAAATTGCGGGCCACCCTGACCGCGCCAATTACGACCTGTCGGCCTGCAAAAGCTTTGCCGCAGGCGGTGCGCCGCGGCCGGTTGAACACGTCACCCGGATCAAGGATGCGTTTCCCGGCGGGTTCCCATTGCTGGGTTACGGCCTGACCGAAACCAACGCGGTGGGCTGCGGCAATTTCAACGAAAACTACCTCGCCAAGCCGGGGTCGACCGGGCGCGCATCCAAGCCGATGGTCGATCTGGCGATCCTCGATGATGATGGCAACGCATTGCCCAACGGCCAGGTAGGCGAGGTTTGTATCCGATCGGTCGCCAATTTCCGGGGCTACTGGAAGAATGACGAGGCGACCGCCGCCGCCTTCACCGACACCGGCTATTTCCGCACCGGCGACCTCGGCTATCTTGATGCCGATGATTACCTGTTCATCGTCGACCGCAAGAAAGACATCATCATTCGCGGCGGGGAGAATATTTCCTGCATCGAGGTTGAAGACGCGATCTATGCGCATGACGATGTCAGCGAATGTTCGGTATTCGGGCTGGTCGATGAACGCTTTGGCGAGGTGCCGGCCGCGGTGTTCCGCATGAAGGACGGCCGTACGCCGATCACGGCGGGCGAACTGCGCGCCTTCCTGCTCGAACGGATTGCCCCGTTCAAGGTGCCGCTCGAACATCAGATCTGGATCACCGAAGATGCCCTGCCGCGGCTTGGCACCCAGAAAATCGACAAGCGCACGGTCAAGGCGCGCTATGTCGGGGACGCTGTGTCCGCGTGATCGCAGCATGAGCCACCCTGATGAGTCCTAGGCGGGTTCCCGGCCAGCGCGCGATCATTGATCGCCGCGCGCTGGCAGACGAGATTGCGGCGCTGTTTGCAGCGAGCGGCGACGCTGCGCGCAGCGATATCGTCCAGACGCTGCGCCGCGCACTCGACGAAGGGCGGGCCGAACTCACCCGCAGGCTGGCACAAACGCCGTCGGCCGGACATGACGTGACCGGTGGCTATTCCTTCCTGATGGATCAGCTGCTGCGGGTGATCCACGATCACGTCACCACCCACCTTTACCCGGTGCCCAATCGCACCTCGGGGGAACGGCTCGCGGTGCTGGCGGTGGGCGGATATGGGCGCGCAGAAATGGCGCCGCATTCCGATGTCGATGTTGCCTTTATCACCCCCACCCGCCGCGCGCCGTGGTGCGAACAGGTGATCGAGGCGATGCTGTATCTGCTATGGGATCTCGGCCTGAAAATCGGCCATTCCAGCCGCACGGTCAGCGATACGATGCGGATGGCGAAGGAAGACCTCACGATCCGCACCGCGCTGCTGGAAAGCCGGTTGGTGTGGGGCGAACAGGCGCTTTACGAAGAGCTGCGCGTCCGGTTCTGGAGCGAGGTTGTCAAGGGCAGCGAACGCCAGTTCCTGACCCAGAAGCTGGCCGAACGCGATGCTCGGCACAAGCGGATGGGCGATAGCCGCTATGTGGTTGAACCCAATATCAAGGAGGGCAAGGGCGCGCTGCGCGATTTGCAGACGCTCTACTGGATCGGCAAATATGTCCACCGCGTCGGCAGCGCGTCCGAACTGGTCGATGTCGGCTTGCTGACAGCGTCCGAATATCGCAGTTTCCGCCGCGCCGAAGGGTTCCTGCTGGCCGTGCGGTGCCACATGCACATCATCACCGACCGCGCCGAAGATCGCCTGACGTTTGATCTGCAACGCACTGTGGCAGAACGCATGCAATTCGCCGACCGCCCCGGCAAAAGTGCGGTCGAACGGTTCATGCAGTATTATTTCCTGCAAGTGAAACGGGTTGGCAGCCTGACGGGCGTGTTCCTGTCCCACCTTGACGAAGAATTCGCCAAGAAACGCCCGCGCACCGGATTTTTCGCCGGATGGACGCAGCGCTCCCGGATGTTCAAGGGGTACAGCGTTGAAGGCGGCCGGTTGCGCGCGCCCGGCGATGACTGGTTCCGCGCCGAACCGGTGCGGCTGATCGAAGTGTTCCAGCTGGCCGAGGCCGAAGGGCTGGAGGTGCACCCCGAAACCATGCGGCAGGCCGCGCGCGATGCCAAACTGATCGACGGCAAGCTGCGCCGTGACAAGCGCGCCAATAGCCTGTTTCTTGACTTGCTGGCAGGGCGCAAGGATCCTGAAACCGCACTGCGCTGGATGAATGAGACGGGCGTGTTTGGCCGGTTTGTGCCCGATTTCGGGCGGGTCAATGCGCAGATGCAGTTCGACATGTATCATCATTACACCGTCGATGAACATACGATCCGCGCCATCGGGCTGCTCAGCCAGATCGAGCGCGGGCTGCTGACCGCCGATCACCCGCGCGGCACCCGCGAATTTCCCAAGCTCGCCTCGCGCCGGGCGCTGTATGTTGCGGTTTTGCTGCACGATATCGCCAAGGGGCGCGGCGGCGATCATTCGGTGCTGGGGGCAGAGGTCGCGCACCGCCTGTGCCCACGCTTTGGCCTTGATGATAAAGAGACCGATCTGGTTGCCTGGCTAGTGCGGCAACACCTTTTGATGAGCAGCACCGCACAGAAACGCGACCTGACCGATCCCAAGACGATCGAGGATTTCGTGACCGAAGTGCAAAGCCTTGAACGGTTGCGCAACCTTGCGATCCTGACCGCAGTGGATATCCGCGCAGTCGGCCCCGGCACGTGGAACAGCTGGAAAGCGCAGCTGCTGGGCGAGCTTTTCGATGCCTCGCAGGAACAGCTACGGCTGGGCCACAAGGGCAAAGGGCGCAAGGCGCGGGTCACTGCCAAAAAAGATGCGACCGCGCTGCTGCTGGGTGATCAGGATCATCTGGTCGATAGCGTCGGGGCGCTGCTGGGCGATGCCTACTGGATCGCAGAGCCCGAAGATATCATCGCCAGCAACCTCACTCAATATGACGCCGCGCGCGCAGGCGGCGAACAGCTTTCGATCAGTTGCACAGTGGACGAAGCCCGCGGCGCAACCCGGGTCAGTGTGGTCGCGGCTGACCATCCCGGGCTGTTCTATCGCATGGCGGGCGGGATCCATGTGGCCGGCGCCAACATCATCGATGCCCGCATTCACACCGCCCGCAGCGGCTATGCCTTCGACAATTTCCTGGTGCAGGATCAGTATGGCCAGCCATTCCGCGAACAGGGGCAGATGGACCGGATCGCCAAGGGCATCCGCGACGCGCTGCTGGCGCGGATTGAACTCGTGCCCAAACTCGCCGCCCGTCCGCTTTCCCATTCGCGCGCCAAGGCGTTTGATGTCGCCCCGCGCGTCGGGTTCGATAATGACGCATCGAACAATTTCACCGTGATCGAAGTGACCGCGCGAGACCGTCCGGCGTTGCTCAACCGGTTGGCCTATGCGCTCTACAAGGCCAATCTGATCGTCCATTCGGCCCATATCACCGCCTATGGCGAGGCGGCTGCGGATACGTTTTATGTTACCGATCTGACCGGTGCGAAGATCAAGGCGCCCGAACGGCAGGCAGAAATCGAGGCTGCGCTGCTCGAAGCGGCGAGCGACCACCGCCAACAGCAGCTGGAACAAGCCTGATTGCAAATGGTTAAGGTTGCAGGCGACGCAGGGCCGGCGGGTTGCAATTTGCAAACGCCTCGCTAATGCGACCGCCTTCAACTCAGGGAGAGTTATAACATGACGTTCGCAACCCCGCTGCGGAGCCCCCTCCGGCTCGGCAAAATCGCACTGCTGCTTGGCACGGCTGCCCTCACCCCCTTCGCTGCATCCGCGCAGGACGCCGAAGTGCCCGCCGCTGAAGAACGCACCAGCGCGCTCGACACCATCAACGAAATCCTCGTTACCGGCACCAAGACCCGCGATGCGGAAAACGTGCAGGACGTCGCGCTGGCAGTGACCGCGTTCAACGCCGACACATTGGAAGCCTTCAAGATCCGCGACATTCAGGGCCTGTCATTCCAGACCCCCAACGTCAGCCTTGATCAGATCGGCACCAGCCGTGGTACAGCCAACTTCGCGATCCGCGGGCTTGGCATCAATTCGTCGATCCCGTCGATCGACCCGACCGTCGGCGTCTTTGTTGACGGGGTCTATCTCGGCATCAATGGCGGCGTGGTGTTCGACCTGTTCGACCTCGACAGCGTCGAAATCCTGCGCGGCCCGCAGGGCGTATTGTTCGGCCGCAACGTCACCGGCGGCGCGGTCGTGCTCAACACCGGCAACCCGACCGAAGATTTCCGCGGCAAGTTCCGCGCGGCGGTCGATGGCCCGGTTGATAGCGGCCGCGGCGGTGCCAACTACACCGTCAGCGGTGTGATTTCCGGCCCGATTGTCGAAGACACGCTGCTGTTCAAGGTCGGCGCCTATTACAACAAGGACGAAGGCTATTTCCGCAACCTGTTCGACGGGTCGAACCAGGGGGCAGCGGACACCAAGATCCTGCGCGGCGCACTCGAAGGCCGCTTCGGCGACTTGATGATCCGGGCCAAGCTCGACTATTTCGATAGCAACGGCGACGGCCCAGCGGGCCAGAACCGCGGCATCTTCGACCGCGAAAGCTTCGATTTGTCGATTGATGAGCCCGGCTTTTACGACACCCAGATCTGGACCGGTTCATTGACCGCCGAATGGGACATTGGCCCGGGCACCCTGACCAACATCTTCGGCTATCGTGACTACAGCGCCAGAACCCGGGGCGATATCGATTCGACCCCGGCATTCCTGTTCCACTCGAACACGGAAACGGTGCAGGATCAGATCTCGAACGAACTGCGCTATGCGATTGCGACTGATAGCCTCGATCTGACTTTCGGCGGGTTCTATTTCGATCAGAACCTTGCCTATGACGAAAGCCGCGAAC
Organism: Erythrobacter sp.; assembly: GCA_030731635.1. Taxonomy (GTDB): domain Bacteria; phylum Pseudomonadota; class Alphaproteobacteria; order Sphingomonadales; family Sphingomonadaceae; genus Erythrobacter. Next base: position 13,768 of record JANQTR010000096.1, read on the forward strand.
TGCGCCGCGATCTGCCTGTGGCCAACCAGCCGCCGGTGTTTTTCGGCGGTGGGCGCCAGGCCCACGAAGTGATCGGCCTGTTCGCCAATGCGCAGTGGGAATTCGTTCCCAATCTGTCGCTGATCGCGGGCATCCGCTGGAATCAGGAAACCAAGGATGCAGCGGTGACTTACATCGTCCCGCGCGCACCCTGTTCGGTGGTGGCAGGCACCTGCCCGACCGGCACCGCCCCATTCAACGCGGCGACCGAGACCAACGGCTTCACCGACGATGTGCGGTTCCGCAACGTGTCGCCCAAGCTTGGCCTGCAATACCAGTTCGCCAACAGCCAGATCTACGGCCACTGGAGCCGGGGCTTCCGTTCGGGTGGGTACAACTTCCGCATCACCAACGTGCCGGTGTTCAACCGCGCGGTGGCAGCAACCGGCAATCTGTTCTTTGACGAAGAACAGGTCGACAGTTACGAAATCGGCGGCAAGTTCCAGACCGAGGATGGTTCGTTCACCCTCAACCTGGCAGCATACGTGACCAAGATCAGCGACCTTCAGCGCGAAGTGAACCTGGCCGATCCGGGCGCCGGCGTGGTGCAGAATATCCTCAACACCGCCGATGCCACGATCAAGGGTTTCGAAGCCGAAGCGCGTATGCGCGTGTCGGATTCGCTGATCGTCACCGCCAATCTTGGCCTGATCGATGACAAGTATGACAGCCTTCTGTTCGATATTTCGGGCGATGGCCTGATCAACGACACCGATCTCGCCCTGCGCATCCCACGCGTGCCCGAAGTGACCTGGGGCATGGGGCTGGTGCACGAGCTGCTGCTTGGCGACAGCGAGATCCTGACCCGGGTGAACTATCAGTATCGCGATGAATTCGCCTTCACCGACGACAACCTCGGGTACATTCAGGACGCGTCCAACCTGGAAGCGAACATCACTTGGGTGACCCCGGTTCAAGGTCTGTCATTCTCGCTTTATGGCCGCAACCTGTTCGATCAGGTGCAGGCTGGCGGTGATACGCAATTGCCGTTCGGCGGGCCGCTCTCGACTGGTGTGCGCCAGCCGTTTGCCCCCAACCCGACCGCCGGTACCTTGTCACCGCTGCAGCGCGGCCGGAATGTGGGCGTCGAGGCGTTGTTCGAATTCTAAGAACACCGCAGTCTTCAAAATAGGGAAAAGGGCGCTCCGCTGGCGGGGCGCCCTTTTCTTATGGTTTTGCCGAAAGGAAAAACCGGCAAACGCGGGGCTGGTTCTAATCCCTTGCTACCAGCAGCAGCAGCGCACGCACCTGATCAAATCCGACGAACGCCCATTCGATCCGAGCATCGGAAATCGGATTCCAAAGCCCATCGATCCGGTTTGATACGATCGTGCATGGCGCACCGAACAGCGCGATAAAGTCCTGCGCGCACGCCGCTGCCTGACGCTTGCCCAGCCAATTGTGTTGCGGAAATTCCATGTCGCATTCCAGCGCGCCAGCAATGGCACCCAATGCCGAACGCGGCTCGCCCGGCGCAGCCTCTGGGTCGAGCAGTTCCCAATTGAAGCCGATCGTTTTCAGGCCAAGCTGCATGGCCGCTGCATCAGCAATATCGCAATGTGTCGCGAAGGAATTGGCAAGCGGCACCGCGCCCAATACCACCCGCGCACGCGCCGCAAGCGCGCTTTCCCAGCGGCTGCGAAAGGTCTCCAAGATCAGCCCCGCGCCCCGAACAGCGCCGTGCCCACCCGAATATGCGTCGCCCCCAGCATCACGGCGGTTTCATAATCACCGCTCATCCCCATGCTCAGCCCAGTCAGCCCATGATCGGCGGCTAGCTTGGCCAGTAAGGCAAAGAACGTTGCGGCTTCGGTGTCAGCGGGCGGGATGCACATCAGGCCTGCCAACGGCACATCGGCTGCGCGCACTGCGGCCAGAAACGCTGGCAATTCGCTGATCGGGCAGCCGCCCTTCTGCGCTTCGTCCCCGATATTGACCTGCACGAAACACGGCACGCGCTTGCCAGTCTTGTCCATCGCCTTGGCGAGCGCGGTGAGCAGGCTGGGCCGATCAAGCGAATGGATCACATCGAACAGCGCCACCGCTTCTTCGGCCTTGTTCGATTGCAATTGGCCGATCAGGTGCAGTTCGATGTCAGGATAATCGGCGCGCAAGGCGGGCCATTTGCTTTCCGCCTCCTGCACCCGGTTTTCTCCGAATACGCGCTGGCCCGCATGGATCAGCGGCAGGATCGCTTCGGGCGTTTTGGTCTTGCTGACCGCGATCAGAGTGACGCTTTCGGGCGTGCGCCGCGCGGGTTTGCACACGCGGGCGATATTGGCGCGGACTTGGGCGAGAGCGGTTGCTGCACTTTCCATGTGACGCGCTATAGAGATGCGGTGACGCAGATAAAGACCCTGCCTGAACTCTGGCTCATCAGCGATGCGCGCAATGACGCCGGGCTGGAACGTGCGCTGGCCCGGCTGCCGCGCGGATCGGGGTTTATCTATCGGCATTATCACCTTGATGATGCGGCGCGGCTGGTACGGTTTGACGCATTGGCGGCTGCGGCGCGGGCGAGCGATCATGTCGTGATCCTCTCCGGCTCGGCCGACCTGGCGCAAGCATGGGGCGCAGATGGCATTTATGGCCCGCCAGAAAGGCTTGGCAAGCTGCCCGGCCTGCTGCGCCTGGCCACGGCGCATGATGCCCGCGAAATTGCCCTCGCCAACCGGGCGCAGGCCGACGGCGTGTTCCTGTCACCAGTATTCCCGACCCGTTCGCATCCCGGCGGCAGATGCCTTGGCGTCGCCGCGTTTCACGCACTCGCAGCACACGCCGCAATGCCTGTCATCGCGCTTGGCGGCATGACGCCAGAGCACGCGCACGCCCTCGATTGGCCGCGCTGGGCGGCGATTGATGGGTTGAGCTAAAGGGAACGCCCCATCGCACATCGCTTGACCCGGAGTCCCCGAGGATTCATGATGTGTTCCGCCTAGGAGATTCAGTGATGGCAAGCCGCGCGGTCCAACCCAGCAAATCCGGTCGCAAGACCGACGCCGAATGGCGCGCAGGGTTGCGCCGTTCGCTGCGTCGGCTTGTGCAGATGACTGGTGCAGGCGTGCTGTTGGCGGCGATGGTGTTCCTTGCGCTGTCACTGGTCAGCTACACCCAGACCGATCCCAGCCCCTCAACCGCCGCTGCGCCGGATGACATCGCCAACTGGATGGGCGCGGCGGGTGCGTGGACGGCTGACCGAGTGCTGCTGATCTTTGGCCTGCCCGGCGTGCTGCTGCTGCCGCTGCTGTATATTTCCGCGCGCAAGCTATGGCGCGATGTCGAAAACGGCGACGCGCCCGAGACGACCCCGTGGTGGCTGCCCACCGGATTGCTGCTGATCGCGATGACGCTGATTGCCACGGTGCTGGCGCTCGCGTTCGAAGAGCCGGGCGGGACGCTTCCCGCACGGGCCGGCGGCCTCGCTGGCCTGCTGGGTGCAGGCGCGATTGAAGCGGTAGCGGCGCGGTTCGGGGCGGACGCGCAGGGCTGGGTCACTTTGGGCGCCGCGACCGCCAGCCTCGCCATCGGGGTGGGGCTGCTGACCCGGATTTTCGCGATTGATTGGCGCGTGCTGCTGAGCCTGCCCGATTTCCTTGGCGGCGGATCGCTGTCAGGCGCGCTGGAGCGTCTGCCGCTGCCCGGCCGCAACGCGGTGCCTGCGCTGACCTTTGCGGGTGATGATGAAGATGCTGCCGATGGGGACGCGCCCGCCCGCCCGCGCCGCGCCGCGAAAGGCGCTGCTGCTGAACCGGACGCCGAACCCCGCCCTCGCCGCGCGCCTGAAATCAGCGATCCGTCTGCCCCGCCCAAGCGCGCCCTGCCCGCCAAGACAGCGCAAACCGATATGTTTGCCGCCTACACGCTCCCAAGCCTTGAATTGCTGGCCGAACCGCCGGTGGACAAGGGGCCAAAGCTCGACAAGCTGGCGCTGGAACGCAACGCCCGCCTGCTGGAAAACGTGCTCGATGATTTCAATGTGAAGGGTGAAATCACCGCGGTGCGCACCGGGCCGGTGGTGACGATGTACGAACTTGAACCGGCTCCCGGCATCAAGGCGAGCCGGGTAATCGGTCTGGCCGAAGATATCGCCCGTAATATGAGTGCGATTTCCGCCCGCGTTTCGCCTATTCCGGGCCGTACCGTCATGGGCATCGAACTGCCCAATCAGGACCGGCAAGTGGTGATGCTGAAGGAACTCGCCGCTTGCGCCGATTTCGCCGATGCCAAGGGCAGCCTGCCGATCATTCTGGGCAAGGATATCGCAGGCGAAC
>JANQTR010000097.1 GCA_030731635.1 Erythrobacter sp.
CGGTCCGCGCGCCGGATTAGCCTTTCTGGTCCAGTTCCTCGTTCAACCGCAGTCCGCAACGCCAGAAAAAGAACGCCGGCACCAGCCCCAGAAACGCGGCGCCGTAAAGCACATAGCGCACGCTTTCCGCGCCATAGGTCGGTTGCAGCCAGTCGGACAGCACACCGAAGAACAGCGGCCCCAGCCCCAACCCAATCAGATTTTGAAAGAACAGCAAGCTCGCTGCTGCAATCGCCCGTGCACGCAGCGGTACGAGGCCCTGCGCCGCCGAATAGGTCGGGCCGTAATAGAATGAGTTGAATACGGTCGGCAGGAACAGCAACGCGAGCGCCATCGGCCAGCTTGGGGCGTGATAGGCCAGCAGCGCCAGTGGCACCGCCAGCGCCATGCCGATTGCGGGCGCGCTCAACACATGGCGGCGGTTTTTCGCCCCGAACCGGTCGGCAAGATAGCCCCCCGCCCAGGTGCCAAGGATTCCGGCGCCTCCGCCCAGAAGACCGAACCACAGCCCTACCTGCCCTGGCGTCAGATCATGAGTGCGTTGGAAGAAAATCGTCGTCCAGGTGGTCTTGCCATAAGCGAGGAATGACGCCGCCGATCCGGCGCACAGCAACAGCACAAAGGCCCGCGAACGCATGACTTCAGCCACCGCTTGGCCAAGCGGCAGCGCGGCGGGTTGGTTCTTGCCCCGCAAAACTGCAGCCGCGTCGCTATGGCGCGGGTCCTTGATCACGAACCACACCACCAATGCCATGACAACGCCCGGCACGCCGACGATCACAAACGCCTCGCGCCAGCCAACATTGTCCGCCAGAGTGCCGCCAATAATCATTCCCAGCAAGGTGCCGACCGGGATGCCGAGCGAATAGAACGCCAAGGCGGAAGCCCGCCGTTCTGGCGGCACCATGTCGCTGATCAGCGAATGGGCCGGCGGCGTGCAGCCCGCCTCCCCAACGCCCACACCGATCCGTGCCAGCAGCAATTGCGCAAAGTTCTGCGCCAATCCGCAAAGGGCCGTCATTACCGACCACAGCGCCAGTGCAACCGCAATAACTTTGGGCCGACTGGTTGTACCGCGGTCGGCAAAGCGGGCGATGGGGATGCCGAGCACGGTGTAGAACAACGCAAAGGCCAGCCCTGTCATCAACCCGATCTGCGTGTCGTTGAGATCAAGATCGCGCGCAATTGGTTCAGCCAGAATATTGACGATCTGGCGGTCGATGAAATTGAAAATGTAGACGGCGAGCAGGATCCATAGTGTCACCCTGACCGAGCGCACGCCGGGCGTACTGTCTGCCGTGGTTGCCATTTCGTGCTCTCTCCCAATGGGGGCGGTTTGCCCGCCATCCCGATATTTTCGGCCGCGTTGCTGGCGTGCCAGCGTGACGTCATTCAATAAAGCAAATGCTCGCGCACTGCGGCGACCCATGCGGCTTCGTCGTGTGACGTCATGACGTCAAGATCGTCCGGCGTTGCTGCAATGTCATCGACCCATTCACGCAAGGACGGTCCGCCATTGATAACGTCAATTGCGAGGCGGTCGAGTTCATATTCGTAAGGGAAGCTACGCCACAGGTCGTACTGCGGATAAAGCCGCCGGATCGCCTTAAACGCCAATGCTTGCAACCGCCAAGGCTTGAAGGCATGGTGATCATAGAAACCACCTTCTGCATGAATCATCAATGCATTACACAGCTTTCCTGAATGTTTGTGGAAGGTCGGCTCGAACCAGCATTCGCGCAAGGCGCAGCCTTCCATCCAATCTGGCGCGAGCTTGTGCATCACCTTGTACACCCCGCCTGCGTCGATGTCGGGTGCGCCAAACAATACCTCCAACGGCCGCGTGGTGCCGCGTCCTTCAGACAATGTCGTGCCTTCAAGCATCACGGTGCCAGCGTAACAGCGCGCCATGTTTACGTTGGCGGCATTAGGCGAAGGGTTGATCCACAGTCGCGACGTCGGCCAGCCCCAACCGTAACCCGGCGCGCCGTCATCCTCATCAGGACGCCAACCCTCCATTGCCACCACCCGGTATGTGACGTCGATCCCGAAATGGGCGATGAACCAGTGGCCCATCTCTCCCATCGTCAGCCCGTGGCGCATCGGCATGGGCGCGGCGCCCACAAAGCTCTCCTGACCGGGCACCAGCAATGTGCCTTCAACTGGACGCCCGGCGGGGTTGGGCCGGTCAAGCACCCACACTTCCTTGCCAGCCTTGGCCGCTTCTTCGAGCAAATACAGTAGGGTAGTGACGAAGGTATAGATACGGCAGCCGAGGTCCTGCAGGTCGAAGAGGAACACATCAGCGCTCGTCATCATCTGCCCTGTGGGTCGGCGCACTTCGCCATATAGCGAGAAGATTGGGATGCCGTAACGCGGGTCCATTTCGTCCGCAGATTCGACCATATTGTCTTGCTTGTCGCCTTTCAGCCCATGCTGCGGGCCGAAGGCGCTGGAGATGTTCACGCCAGCTGCAATCAGAGCGTCAAGGCTGTGCTGAAGGTCTGATGTCACGCTCGCAGGGTGCGCCACCAGCGCAACCCTGCGCCCTTTGAGTTGTGCTAGCAGTTGCGGGTCGGCCAGCAGCCGGTCAATTCCTGTCTTCATATCCTGTTGCGTGGAACAGGCCTTGCGCAAAGGCAATGGTATTTGCGCCGCTTGTCCCTATATGCAGGGCAATGGATTGGACCACCGCCCTTATCGCTGCCGTATGGGCCATCATCCTTGGCGGTGTTGGCGGAGCGTTGACCGATATCGGGCCGTGGTACCGCGAGCTGAAAAAGCCGCGCTGGCATCCGCCCGATTGGTTGTTCGGCCCGGCGTGGACAACGATCCTTGGGCTGGCGGGCTGGAGTTTTTACGTCGCCCTCACCTCAGCCCCCTCGCCCCAGGCACGGGTCGCAGTATTCGCGATCTTCGGCGCGAATTTCGTGCTCCATTTCGCCTGGTCACCGCTGTTTTTCAAACTGCGCCGCCCCGATTGGGCGCTGGTAGAGAACGTGTTCCTATGGTGTTCGGTCACCGCGCTGATGGTAGTGTTACCACGCGTTGTGGGTGACAGCTTTGCCGGTTGGCTTAACGTGCCTTATTTCATCTGGGTCAGCTTTGCCTTCGTTCTCAATGCCGTTATCGTGAAGCTCAACGCGCCCTTCGGCAGGCAAGCGGCGGCGTCTTAACGCTCTACGATTAGTTGGCGGTTGGCTTCGGAGTGGAATTCCGGCGGGCCGGGTGGGAAGGCGAGCGCCCAGAACTGTTTGTCACCACCGGTGTGTTCGACAATCGCATTCAATGCGACCTGCGCAGGCGACGTGAGATCAGCAGCGATACTCGCCCGCAGCACCAGGCCGGCATCATCATGAGAGCAAGACAGGGAGATTGCCCCAACCGGGGCATCACGCATTCCTTCTCGGAACGAATCGAAATCGTATGCGGCCCAGCATCCCGAGGGCGAGAGGTTGAATTCGCGGTAATATGCCCCGCCAATTGGCTGCCAGAAAATCTCGAAACAGGTCGTCTGCCAAAGGTTGTCCATCCGCTGCGGCACGGCGGGCGGCGGCAGGATGATTGCAGAAATGCGCCCATCAAGCCGGAACTCCGCCTCGCAGCCCTGCGGCGTGGGAGAGATCGTTGCAGTAATGGCACGGATTGGGCCAAGGTCGCAGGCGCGGTGGAGCATCAGGGCAGGCATGGCGCCCTTTTGGCCCTTCTGCCCTTACCCGGCAAGCCACTTCCCGTTGAGCTTTCCCCCTGTTAAGCGCCCTGCCATGAGCACATACGAATCCACACTTCTGCGCCTGCTCGACGAGCGGGGTCATATTCATCAAGTGACCGATCCGGTCACTTTGGACAAGCTCGCGGGCAACGAAGTAATAACGGCCTATGTCGGGTTCGATCCCACCGCACCATCGCTGCATATCGGCAACCTCGCCTCGATCATGTTGCTACGCCGGGTCCAACAGGCCGGTCACCGACCGATCGTGATCATGGGCGGCGGAACTGCCAAGGTTGGCGATCCGTCGGGCAAGGACGAAACGAGGCAAATGCTGACAGACGCGGTGTTGGCCAGCAACATCGCCTCGATCAAGGACAGCTTTCGCCAGATCCTCCGCTTTGAAGATGGTCCGACCGGAGCATTGCTCGTCAATAATGACGATTGGCTGAGCAAGCTCGGTTATATCGAATTGCTGCGAGAGGTTGGATCGCATCTCACAATCAATCGGATGCTCACCTTCGATTCGGTGCGTCTGCGACTGGATCGTGAGCAGCCACTAACCTTTCTCGAATTCAACTACATGATCATGCAGGCCTATGATTTTGTTGTACTTTCGCGAAGGTATGGCTGCAAGCTGCAACTCGGCGGCAGCGACCAATGGGGCAACATCATCAACGGCATCGAGTTGGCGCGGCGGATCGATGGGACTGAAGTCTATGGAGTGACGGCGCCGCTGATCACCCGCGCGGACGGCCAGAAAATGGGCAAGTCAGTTTCAGGCGCGGTGTGGCTCAACGAAGATCAACTGCCCGCTTACGACTTCTGGCAATA
>JANQTR010000098.1:0-4193 GCA_030731635.1 Erythrobacter sp.
CAGCCGCATACTCCCGAATTACAGCAAGTTTTCGACGACCGCTATGGGGTCGTTTCCCGAACGGCAGCTTTTTGGCCGCAAATGTGAATACCGGACATAGCTCGCAAATCGGGCTCTCAAACCGGTTCACGACTTGCCGAGTAAAAATGCCAGGTGAAGATCGCCATTGCGCCGCGCTGCGGTGCCCAGGGTTCGGCCAGTGCGCGGGTGGCTTTTTCCGCCGGGCGTTCGTCGAGATTGAGCAGGCGTTTGACCCCTTCTTGCACGGCTAAGTCTCCGGCGGGCCAGATATCGGGGCGGCCTTCGGCGAACAGCAGGTAAATCTCGGCTGACCAGCGCCCGATGCCCTTGATCCGGGTCAACAGCGCGATCGCTTCCTCGTCATCGGCGGGCAGGGTGCCGAAATCCAGTTCGCCCGCCGCCACCATTTCGCACAAGCTGCGGGCATAGCCCTGTTTCTGGCGCGACAGGCCGCAGGCGCGCAGGGCGTCAAAATCGCGCGCGAGCAGATTGGCCGGGGCGACGTCTGCGCCCACTTCTGCCTCCAGCTTGGCCCACACCGATGCCGCCGCCGCCACCGATACCTGCTGGCCGACGATGGTACGCAACAAGGTCTTGTAGCCGCGTTCGCGAATGCGCGCTTCGGGATAGCCGACATGGATAAGCGCACTGGCCAGCCGCGGTTCGCGCGCCGCCACGGCATCAAGGTCTTCACGCAATTTTTCCGCCGTTAGCCCCACTGCCACTTTCCTTAACTTGCTTTGGTCCGCAGACTATCTTAGCAGCCCGTGTGCACCCTCACAGCGCAAAACCTTGCGCGCAATCGTCCAAAACCCAAAGAAGGAATCCTGATCCATGCCCAGACTGGTCGTCACCAACCGCGAAGGCGAAACCAGCGAAATCGAGGTCGGCGAAGGCCTGACCGTGATGGAAGCGATCCGCGACAATGGGTTTGACGAGCTGCTGGCGCTGTGCGGCGGGTGCTGTTCATGCGCGACGTGCCATATCCATGTCGATCCGGCTTTCGCTGACAAACTGCCCGCGATGAGCGAGGACGAGGATGATCTGCTCGAATCCTCCGATCACCGCGCCCCTACCTCGCGCCTGTCGTGTCAGGTTCCGCTGACCGCCGCGCTTGATGGGCTGCACGTCACCATCGCTCCCGAAGATTGATCGCACGGCGCAGGGAACAGGCCGGTGCACGATGACCTGGCCCGTTTCCTGCGCGATGAACTGGGCCATGCGCCAGAAGGTTCGGCCGGGCCATGGCACGTGCGCGGGCCTGTCTGGGTGTGGCAAGGCAGCGATGGTGCCCCGACCAAGGGCAGCTGGTTCTTTTTGACCATCGATGGTGAGACCGCGCAGGCGATCCGCGCCCACGCCGTCAACGCTGCGGCCTGGGGATCGGTCTATGTCGAAGCCACGGTTGGCGGCACGACATGGCGCACCTCGTTGTTTCCTTCGAAGCAGGCTGGCGGCTGGCTGCTGCCGTTGAAGGCTGCGGTGCGCAAGGCCGAAAAGATCGTTGAAGGCAGCGATATCGCGGTGCTGCTGGACCTTGCGACCTGACGCGTCGACTTGGGCGTTGCGGCCAGCGGTGTGAGCGCCTAATTCAGTCCCCATGAACATAACCAAGCCTTTTGGCGATACGCTCGCGCTTATTGGTAACACCCCGATTGTTCGGCTTGCCGGCCCCAGCGAAGCGGCGGGCTGCGATATCTGGGGCAAGTGCGAATTTGCCAACCCCGGATCATCGGTCAAAGACCGCGCGGCCTTGTGGATCATCCGCGATGCGGAAGACCGCGGCGAATTGCTGCCCGGCGGCACCGTGGTCGAAGGCACGGCGGGCAATACCGGGATCGGCATCGCGCTGGTCGCCAATGCCAAGGGGTACAAGACGATCATCGTGATGCCCGATAATCAGTCCAAGGAAAAAATGGACACGCTGCGCGCATTGGGCGCTGAGCTGGTGCTGGTGCCGCCGACGAAATTCGCCAATCCCGGCCACTTCGTCCACACCTCGCGCCGGCTGGCGGAAGAAACGCCGGGCGCGGTGTGGGCCAACCAGTTCGACAATATCGCCAACCGCCGCGCCCATATCGAAGGAACGGCGCCTGAAATCTGGGAGCAGCTGGGCGGCCGCGTCGATGGCTTTACCTGCGCGGCGGGCACCGGCGGGACGATTGCGGGCGTGGGCCTTGGCCTGAAAGCGATGGATGAAAACATCCGCATCGCGCTGACCGACCCATACGGCGCTGCGTTGTACAATTATTACGCCCACGGCGAGCTGAAGGCCGAAGGATCATCCGTCGCCGAAGGGATCGGGCAGGGGCGGATCACCGCCAATCTCGAAGGCGCGGTGATCGATACGCAATACCGCATCAGCGATGAAGAAGGGCTGATGTGGGTCGAACGGCTGCTGAAGCAAGAAGGCCTGTGCCTTGGCCTGTCATCGGGCATCAATGTCGCCGGCGCGGTGATGCTGGGCCGCGAATTGGTGGCCGAAGGGCGCGCCAATCCGCAGGTCGTCACGATCCTGTGCGACACGGGCTTTCGTTACCTCTCCACGCTTTACAACGCTGATTGGTTGGCGGCCAAGGAACTGCCGGTGTTCGATTGGCTCATCCCCGCATCGGGGCGCGCCGCATGACCCGGCCTTCGCTGCTGGAACGGTTGCGCGGCATGAATCAGCGCAGTCTGTTCGGGCCGGGAAACGACCCTTCGGGCGAGCCTGCCGATGGTGTCAGCGGCACCGCGGATGTATCCCCTACCGGCCAAGCGCGGGCCGAGGCGGTTCAGCGGTTACAAGTCGGGCTGTTCGGGATCGGCGCGATGGTGTTGCTGGTCGGGCTGGCCAGCATCATTGGGTCGCAGGCCGATCTGACCGATGACGAGGCAGTGCCCGAAGCGGCGCCCACCACCGAACCCATGCCCGAACCATCGCAGGCCAACCCGCTGGCCGATGCCGGCGTGGTGCCCGACATTGCGGCTGAACCACGCCCGGCCCCGGCTCCGTCGCCGACGACACCTGACCTGCCGTCGCCCCGCCCTGCAGGCACCGGCAATGCCGCGCCGCTGCGGTAAACGCGTAACTGCGTCCCTGGGTGCGTCGCTGTTTCTGATTCCTCTGGGTCTGGCGATGCTGGGCGCGTGTTCGGGCGCGGCTGTGCCAACCCAAGCGCCGCAGCAACCGCTTGGCCTGATGACCAGCCTGCCGCTTTACTGGCCCGAAGGCACAGATATCGCTGATCTCGCCGCAGGGCGCGCCGCTGTGCCGTGGCAGCGCGCGGCGATTGAGCAGGATTATGCCATCGTCCCGCTCGACACGCTTTCGCCCATTCCCGCGCTGTCCCCGGATGCGCCCGAGGTCGATCCGCTTGCAGGGCTGGCGCGGTTGGCGCTGATCCAGCCGCGCGGGCTGTCTCCGGCGGATAATGTCGCGCTGGATGCGTGGGTGCGCGCCGGGGGGCGGCTGCTGCTGGCGCTCGATCCGGCGTTGACGGGGGACTATGCCGCGCCGCTGGGTGATCCCCGCCGCCCGGTGGATGGCGCGTTGATCCCGCCGGTGGTGGCGCGCTGGGGGCTGACGGTCAGTTTTGATGCTGAGCAGGCGGCAGTGGTGACGACGGCCAAGTTCGGTGCGGCTACAGCGACAGCGACAGCGCTGCCACTGGCGTTGGCGGGCAGGATTGCGGTTACCGATCCGGTGGCGGCTTGCACTGTGTTGGCTGGCGGCGCGGCGGCGACGTGCATGGTGGGCAAGGGACGGGTCACGCTGGTCGCCGATGCCGCGCTGTTTGAGCATGCCGAACTCGCTGGCGAGGATGGGGCGACCCTGCGTTCGATGCTGTCGGCGACGTTCGAATGACCGACCTGGGGAAAGCACGGGAAGCAGGATGCCCGGAGTCGCCGCGCGGCCGGGGAATCGCGGGAATCATGCGGTTTGTGGCGAAAATTGGCTTGGTTTGTGGGCTAGGTTATGGGTACAAATTTATAAAAGACTTGGTTTATTGGCCCACTACATTATTAATGCTAGCTAGTTGCCTTAAAGTTGGCCCAAAGTAGCTTTTTTGGTCATAAATTAGAAGCAATTATTTGTGTTTGGACTATAAACGAAATCTGATGGACAATTAACGCACATATTTTTTATTTTATTATATTTTCTTTTTATTATTTAATTTAAATTTTCAAAG
>JANQTR010000098.1:4203-17910 GCA_030731635.1 Erythrobacter sp.
GGCTTGGTTTGTGGGCTAGGCGGTGTTCCTAGGCATCGTTGCGGCACCGCAAGGAGGTAAGCAATATCAATACCATAGCAAATTTTCCCGCACTTTCCCCGAAATAGCCCTTCCCCAACCGCGCCTTCCCGGATAAGACCGGGGCCTATCAGACATGTCCAATGGCATTGCGCCCGGTCGGTGGGGTCGGCGCGCTGGCAGCGCTTGCGCGCGGCCAGAACGGGGAAGGCATGGCTGATGACTGGACGGACTTCATGGCGAGGTTTGCCAGTTTGGCGCTAGAGGGGATTGCAGGCACGTGTCTGCTTTTGGAGGATATAACGGCCAAGCTTATTCGCCTTCTGGCGATAAGAGCCGCTTTGTCCTGCCGCCAGCGTTCCGCAAAGCTGTCAAGGAAAGCTCGGGTGGCAGCCGCACCCTGTGCCTTGCCGCGCATGGCAAGTTCGATTGTCTGATCGGTTTCGGCACCTCGCGTATTGAACAGCTTCACGTTCTGCTCGACCGTGAGGAGAAGATCGCGGTCGACCGCAAAGACGAAAGCTTCGACCGTGACGTGCGGGCCGCGCAGCTGTTCGGCTATGAACAGCTCTCGTTCGATGACAGCGGGCGGTTCATCATGCCTGAACACCTGCGCGATCTGGGCAAGGTTGATGATGGCCTCTATTTCCACGGCGCGGGCGAATTCTTCTTCGTCTGGAACCCCGATGAACTCGCGCAGATGGGCCCGCAATGGAAAGGCGCGCAGGCTGCCTGCGCCAAAATGGTCGCCGCTGCCAAAAAGGGCACGGCATGATGACCGATGCGCCCCATATTCCGGTGCTGCTGGATGAAGTGATCGCGGCGATTGGCCCGCGTCCCGGCATGACCATCGTCGATGCCACCTTTGGCGCGGGCGGATATTCGGCTGCGCTGCTGGATGCCGGCGCGCGGGTCTTTGCCTTTGACCGTGATCCTGACGCGATCCGTGAAGGCGCAGCGATGGTGGCACATTACAACGGGCTGCTTTCGCTTCACCCGCACCGTTTTTCGGCGATGCGGCACGAACTTGCCCGGCTGGGCGTGGCGCAGGTTGATGCGGTGGTAATGGATATCGGCGTCTCCTCGATGCAGCTTGATCAGGGCGACCGGGGCTTTGCCTTCATGCATGATGGCCCGCTCGATATGCGGATGAGCCAGGACGGCGAAAGCGCTGCTGATTTCCTCAACACCGCAGACGAGGAAGCCATCGCTAACGTGCTTTATCGCTATGGTGAGGAACGCCAGTCGCGCCGGGTTGCCCGCGCCATCGTCGCTGCGCGCCCGCTGGTGACCACGGGCGAACTCGCCCGCGTGGTGCGCCGCGCGCTGGGCCACAAACCGCACGATAAGAAAGACCCTGCGACCCGCACGTTTCAGGCGGTGCGCATTCATGTGAACGACGAACTCGGCGAACTCGAAGCCGGGCTTGCCGCGGCAGAGGCGCTGCTGGGCGAAGGCGGCGTGCTTGCGGTGGTCAGCTTCCACAGTCTTGAAGACCGGATCGTGAAGCAATTCCTGCGCGCTGCCAGCGGTGCAGGCCGCGCCGTGTCCCGCCATTTGCCCGGCGATATTCCCGGCCCGCCGCCAACCTTCGCCTGTCTGTCCAAGGGCATCCGCCCAACCGAAGGCGAAATCGCGCGCAATCCGCGCGCGCGTTCATCCACCCTGCGCCATGCGATCCGCACCGGCGCCGCGACAAGGAGCTTGGCCGCATGATCAGCAGCAACCGTGCCCGTTCGCTGGGGTGGATGGCCGTGCTGGCGATCTGCTTTGCGCTGGTCGTCATCCTCAGCTTCAAGGTTCATGCGGTCAAAAGCGAAGTGTTGCTGGCCGAACGGCAGGTGATCGCGCTTCAGCGTGAGACCTTGCTGCTCGAAACCGAATTTGAAACTCGCGCCAGCCAACGCCAGCTATCGGTCTGGAACAATGTCGAATTCGGTTATTCAGCGCCGCGCGCCGGGCAATTTCTTGACGGCGAACGTCAGCTTGCCAGCCTTGGCCAGCGGCCACTTCCGGGTGCGCCTGCGCCGATCCTGTTGGCGCGCGCCGATAACGCCGACGGGGCAGGCGCGGCGGCGGCGCCAATGCGCTCGCCCGTGTCGGGTGCCACGGTGACGCTCGCTTCGGCCGCGACCGAAAAAGACGCTGGCGAGGTGTTCGGCGATGCGTTTGGTGATTTCCTGATCGAAGCCTCGCCAATCCGCCCGGCGCAGGCACATGCTGCAAATAGCACAGCTGCCAAGGGCGCCGTCGCCAAAGGAATGGCAGAATGATCGGCATGGCTGTCAACGCGGCAGTCCCCACGCTTCCCGCTGCCAGCCTTCCCGCCGGACGCGGGCATCATGTCAATCTGCGCAGCCAATTGCTGTGGACCGCGCAGTTCAGGGTGCTGTGGATCTTTATCGGATTCGGGCTGATCACGCTGATCGCGCTGGTGCGGATCGCTTCGCTTGGCCTGGGCGGCAATGCGCCGCGGCAGACCAGCGTGCAGGACGCGCTATTGCCCCCGCGCGGCGAGATTACCGACCGCCGCGGCACGCCGCTGGCGCGCGCGTTTCCGGCCTATGCCTTGTGGTTTGATCCCAAGGCGATGGGCGATGATGGCGCGCCGCTGGTGCATGGCCCGAGCGATGTCGCGCGCCGGTTGAAGGCAATTTTTCCTGACATCAACGAAACCCGCATGGCCGAACGTTTGGCATCGGGCCGCGCCGGGTATCTGCGCCGCCGCCTGCTGCCCGAAGAAGCCAACCGGGTGTTTGCGCTGGGCGAGATCGCGCTTGAAATCCCGCGTGAGACCGATCGCTATTATCCGCAAGGCACGCTGGCGGCGCATGTGCTGGGCTATGTGGTTGAAGAGAGGGGCGGCCAGACCGGGATGGAGCAGGTGCTGGATCAGCGGTTGAGCGATCCCGATCTGCGCGCCGATCCGGTGGCGCTGTCGATTGATGTGCGGGTGCAGGGCGCGTTGGAGGATGAATTGCGGCGCGGGATGCTGGCGACCAATGCGATTGGCGCGGCAGGCATCGTGCTTGATGCAGAGACGGGCGAAGTCATGGCGATGGCGAGCCTGCCCGAATTCGATCCCAACACCGCCGGGGCCAGCGGGGCGAAAAACGTCTTTAACCGCGCCACCAACGCGGTGTACGAGCTTGGCTCCACCTTCAAGCCGATCAGCATCGCCGCCGCGATTGATGCTGGCGTCGTGCGCGATTTCGGGCGGGCGTGGAATGCCGCGCCGGTGCAGCAATCGGGCCGCACGATCCGCGATCAGCACTCCAAGGGCGCGACGCTTAATGTGCCGCAGGCGTTGGTCTATTCCTCGAACACCGTAACCGCGCGCGTGGCGGACGAGCTCGGCCCGGAACGGCTGCGCCGTACCATGATCGATCTGGGGATGGACCGCCGCCCCTTCATCGAACTGCCCGCACGGGGCATGCCGCTGTGGCCGAAAGGCAAGTGGAGCCGTATCACCAACATGACCGTCAGCTATGGCCACGGTTTCAACGTGACCCCGCTGCACCTCGCCAGCGCCTATGCCGCACTGGTCAATGGCGGGATCTGGCGCCCGGCGACGCTGATGAAGCTTGATCCCACCGACGTGCCGCGCGGGCGCCGGGTGTTCAAGGAATCAACCTCGTCGCGGATGCGCCAGATGCTGCGGATGATCTCGCTTTATGGCACTGGCAAAAGCGCCGATGCGCCCGGTTACCGGGTGGGCGGCAAGACCGGATCGGCTGACAAGAACGAGAATGGCAGGTACAAGACCAACACCATCGTCTCCTCATTCGCCGCCGCTTTTCCGATGGATGCACCACGTTATGTGGTGGTGGTGGTGATCGATGAGCCCAAGGGCACCGTGGCCAGCAGTTTCCAGCGCACCGCCGCCTTCACCTCCGCCCCGGTGGTGGGCAAGCTGGTGCCGCGCATTGGCCCGATGCTGGGCGTGCAGCCGGATGAAAGCCGCGATGTCGATATTTCAGACCTGCGTTATCTGGTGGACAAACACTGATGCGCCTTGCCGCCTTGCTGGCGCGCGCCGGGCTTGACCTCGACAGCGCAGGCGATGTGCCGAACGATTTGGCCGTGACCGGCTTTGCGATCGATCACCGCAAGGTTGCCCCGGGTACGGTATTCGGCGCGTTTCAGGGCGCGGCTGTCAATGGCGAGGACTTTATCGCGGCTGCGATTGATGCAGGCGCTGCGGCCATCGTCGCCCGGCCAGAGGCCAAGGTGCCCGGCGCGCTTCACATCGCCGATGCCCAGCCGCGCCGGGCTTTTGCAAGGCTGGCAGCAGGGTTCTTCGCCCCTGTGCCCGAAACCATCGTCGCGGTGACCGGCACCAACGGCAAGACATCCTGCGTAGAGATGACGCGCCAGATCTGGCGCATGGCGGGCGAACGCGCGGCGAGCATCGGGACGCTGGGCGTCACCACCCCGGATGGCAGCGTATCGACCGGGCTCACAACGCCCGACATCGTCACCTTCCTTGCCAATATGAGCGGGCTGGCGCGCGAAGGTGTAACCCATGTGGCGTTTGAGGCATCGAGCCACGGGCTTTCGCAATTCCGCAACGAAGGGCTGGTGCTTTCTGCATCCGCCTTCACCAATTTCAGCCGCGATCATCTGGATTATCACGGCACGATGGAAGCCTATTTCGCCGCCAAGATGCGATTGTTCACCGAAGTTGCTGCGCCCGGCAGCCCGGCGGTGATCCATGATGCGGGCGACGGTTCGGAATGGACCGCGCGCGCGATTGCTACCGCAACGGCCCGCGGGCTGGATGTGCGCAGCGTGGGCGAGGGCGGCCAGTTCCTGCGTCTCGCCATGCGCGAACCCACGCAGCTTGGCCAGATGCTGACGATTGAATATGCGGGCGAAACCCGCAAGGTGAACCTGCCGCTGATCGGCGCTTATCAGGCTGCCAACGCTTTGGTATCGGCCGGGCTGGCGCTGGCGACCGGGGTTGGCGCAAGCGCCGTGTTCGATGCGCTGACCCGGCTGCAACCGGTGCGCGGGCGGCTGGAACGCGCCGCGCTGAATGCAGCGGGCGCGCCAGCCTATGTCGATTATGCCCACACCCCAGACGCGCTGGAAGCGGCCATTGCTGCGCTGCGACCGCATGTCGCGCCGGGCGGCCGCCTGATCGCGGTGTTTGGCGCGGGCGGGGATCGTGACATCGGCAAACGGCCCGAAATGGGCGCAGTGGCTGCGCGCTCCGCTGACATCGCCATCGTAACGGATGACAACCCGCGCAGTGAAGATCCCGCCGCGATCCGCGCTGCAATCATGGCGGGCGCGACTGGCGGCTTACGCGAAATCGGTGATCGCCGCGCCGCCATTGCTGCCGCAATTGGGGAAGCGGGCGCGGCTGATATTGTGCTGATCGCCGGCAAGGGCCACGAACAGGGCCAGATTTTCGGTTCAGGAGAAACTATGCGGGTCGAAGCCTTCGATGATGTTGAAGTGGCGCGCGAATGTGCCGGCGCGCGGGGCATGGCGCAATGAACGCGCCGCTGGCTCATCCGCTTTTGCGCCACTGGCCGATCACCGCCCGCGATGCGCTGCCGCAGGCGTTGTGGAGCGCGGCTGCCATCGCAGCAGCCACTGGCGGAACCGCCAGCCATGATTTTCAGGCTGCAGGCGTTGAAATGGATTCGCGCGATGTGAAGCCGGGCGATCTGTTCGTCGCGCTCAAGGGTGAGGCGATGGATGGCCACCGCTTCATCGCCAAGGCATTCGAACAAGGCGCCGTGGCCGCCATCGTTGATCGTCCTGTGGATTTCCCGCACGTACTGGTGGCTGATACCACGCAGGCGCTGCACGCGCTTGCCCACGCAGCGCGCGACCGCGCGGTGGATGCGGTGCGCATCGCGGTGACCGGATCGGTCGGCAAGACCGGCGTCAAGGAAGCGATCTTCGCTTGTCTTGACCGGGCAAGCCGCGGCGCGGCGCATCGTTCTGTGCGCAGCTACAACAACCATGTCGGCGTGCCACTCAGCCTGGCGCGCTTGCCCGCACGGGCGAAGTTCGGCGTGTTCGAAATGGGCATGAACCACGCTGGCGAAATCGCCCCGCTGGCTGACCATGTGCGTCCGCACGTCGCACTGATCACCACCATTGCGCCCGCGCATATCGAAAACCTCGGCAGTCTTGAGGCGATCGCGGACGAAAAGGCGCAGATTTTCACCGGGCTCGTCCCCGGCGGTACGGCGATCATCCCTGCCGATGCCGATCATGCCGACCGGCTGGTTGCACAGGCGCGGGCCTGCGGGGCCAAGGTCATCACCTTCGGGCGCGCGGCAGGGGCCGATGTGCGGTTGCTCGATGCGATCCCGGCAGCGGGCGGCGGGGCGCTGATCACAGCGGATCTTGGCGATATCCGGGTGTGCTACACCATTGCGGAACCGGGCGATCACTGGATTACCAATTCGTTGGGCGTTATCGCCGCCGTGCGCGCAGCAGACGGTGACCTGGCGAGCGCCGGTCTGGCGCTGGCCGAACTGGGCGGGCTGAAAGGCCGCGGCGCCCGCCACACGCTTAACCTGGCGGACGGCGGGCAGGCGCTGCTGATCGATGAAAGCTACAACGCCAATCCGGCATCGATGCGCGCGACGCTGAAAGCCCTTGCAGCAACACCCGCTACGCGCCGGCTTGCGGTGCTGGGCAGCATGAAGGAACTGGGCGATTTTGCCGAAGCCTTTCACCGCCAACTGACCGACCCTTTGGCCGAGGCTGGGGTGGCCCATGCCATTCTGGTGGGCGCCGAGATGGGCGCCCTGGCCGACGAACTGGGGAAAGCCTCCGCCAACCCGCTTGGCAAGGGCGTCACCTTCACGCATTGCGAAACCCCTGATCAAGCTATCGCGGCGCTTGGGCGATTTGGCCTGACCCAGGGTGACGCGGTGCTGGTGAAGGGGTCCAACTCGGTCGGGTTGGGCCGGCTGGTGACACATTTTACCGAACACGCCCGCACCTGATCCGCAGCGGGAGTTGTAAGGCCGGGCCAAAGGGCGCCAAAGGACAACGGAATGCTGTATCTGCTTGCCGAATGGCTTGGCTTCGAAGGCATCTTCAATCTGGTGCGCTACCAGAGCTTCCGCGCTGGGGCGACGCTGATGACGGCGCTGGTGATCGGCATGATCATCGGCCCGCGGTTCATCAACCTGCTGCGCGTGCGGCAGGGCAAAGGCCAGCCGATCCGCGAAGATGGACCGCAGACCCACTTTGCCAAGCGCGGCACGCCGACAATGGGCGGGCTGATGATCCTGACCGCGCTGACGCTGTCATTGCTGCTGTGGATGGATTTGAGCAGCCCATTTGTCTGGGCCTGTCTGGCGGTCACCATCGGTTTTGGTTTCATCGGGTTCCTTGATGATTACGACAAGGTGACCAAAAACAGCCATGCCGGGGTGTCGGCGCGCGTTCGGCTGCTGCTTGAATTTGTGGTTGCAGGGATCGCCGCATGGCTGATCGTCAGCCAGATCAACACTAACCTGTATCTGCCGTTCCTGACGGGGGTCAGTATTCCGCTTGGCCCGGCCTATTACGTGTTTGCGGCCTTCGTGATCGTGGGTGCGGGCAATGCGGTGAACCTGACCGATGGGCTGGACGGTTTGGCGATCATGCCGGTGATCATTGCCAGCGGCACCTTTGCGATCATCGCCTATCTGGTCGGGCGCGCGGATTTCAGCGTTTATCTGGGCATTCCCTATGTGCCGGGCGCGGGTGAGCTGGCGATTTTCTGCGCGGCAATCATGGGCGCGGGGCTGGCGTTCCTGTGGTTCAACGCGCCGCCTGCTGCCGTGTTCATGGGCGATACCGGGTCGCTGGCTCTGGGCGGCGCATTGGGCGCGATTGCAGTCGCCAGCCACCACGAGGTTGTGCTGGCCATCGTCGGCGGGCTGTTCGTGCTTGAAGCGGTGTCGGTGATTGTGCAGGTGTTCTGGTTCAAGCGTACCGGCAAGCGGGTGTTCCGCATGGCCCCGATCCACCACCATTTCGAACAATTGGGCTGGAGCGAAAGCAAGGTCGTGATCCGGTTCTGGATCATCGCCATCGTGCTTGCTATGATCGGCCTCTCGACGCTGAAGCTGAGGTAGGCTGTTCGCGTGATCACCTCCCCCGCCTTTGCTGGCAAGCGTTACGCGGTGCTCGGCCTTGCGCGGTCGGGCGCAGCCGCGGCAGACGCGCTGATCGCCAGCGGGGCTGAAGTGATCGCGTGGGATCGGCAGGACGTGGCCCGCGCACCATTCGAAGGGCGGTGCCGGATAATTGATCCGCTGGAGCTGGATCTGACCGGATTTGCCGGCGTGGTGGTATCGCCCGGCGTACCATTGAACACCCATCCCATCGGCCCGCATGCGTGGCAATATGGCCTGCCAGTGATCGGCGATATCGAACTGTTCGCTGCCGCCCGCCCGCACCTGCCTGCGCACAAGGTGGTCGGCATTACCGGCACCAACGGCAAATCGACCACCACCGCGCTGGTCCACCATATCCTGAGCGCAGCGGGTGTTCCCTGCGTGATGGGCGGCAATATCGGCGATCCGATCATGGCGCAGGAGCCCTTGCCCGAAGGCGGGGTCTATGTGCTCGAACTGTCCAGCTTCCAGATCGATCTGACCTTCATGCTCGATTGCGACGTGGCCGCGCTGACCAACATTACCCCCGATCACCTCGATCGCTATGCGAGTTTTGATGCCTATGCCGCATCAAAGGAACGCCTGTTCCAGATGCAGGTGAGCGGCACCGCGCTGATCTGCGACGAAGATGCCCCGTCCGCCGCGATCGCTGACCGGATTGCGGCAGAGGGCAAATCCCTGATCCGGGTCAAGACCAGCGATCTTGCCGTGCAAGCCTTTGCCGAGGGGCGGTCCCCATCGCTCGCCGGGCCGCACAATGCCCAAAACGCCGCCGTTGCGGTGGCGATCTGCCGCACTCTGGGCCTGAGCGAAGAACAGATCGCCCACGGCCTCGCCACCTATCCCGGCCTGCCGCACCGGATGGAGCGTGTGTGCGAGGCCAAGGGCGTCGTCTACATTAACGACAGCAAGGCGACCAACGCTGCTTCTGCCGCCCCGGCGCTCGCCGCGTTTCCGCCTGACCCTGCGATCAACGGCGGCGCGCCGCGCATCCACTGGATCGTTGGCGGTCTGCCCAAGGAAGATGGGCTGGGCGCCTGCGCCGACCACCTCGGCAATGTCGCGGCGGCCTATACCGTGGGGGAAGCCGGGCCGATGTTTGCCGACCTGCTCGAAGGGCAAGTCCGGGTCGAACGATGCGAGCTCATCAGCGAAGCCGTGCGCCGCGCCGCAGAAGCCGCCCGGCCCGGTGATGTGGTGTTGTTGTCGCCCGCCTGCGCCAGCTATGATCAGTTTCGCGATTATGAAAAGCGCGGGCACCATTTCCGCCAGATGGTGGGCGTCATCACCGGCTGCGATACCACTGGCCAAGACCCCGCCAAGCGGAGCATTCTGCCTTGACCGCCCCGGCCTATACCCCCCGGGCGGCGCGTGCTGGCGGCAATTACCTACCCCCCGCGCTGGCGCAACGCCGCTGGCGCGATAGTGTGCGCATCTGGTGGCGCGAGATCGACAAGGGGTTGCTGGGGCTGATCGTGCTGCTGATGGCGTTCGGCATGGTCGCGGTGGCCGCTGCCTCGCCCGCAAGCGCCGACCAGCTTTCGACCGCCAAGGTCACGCTGGATGAATTTATGTTCTTCAAGCGGCATATCGTGTTCCAGTTCATGGGGCTGGCGCTGATGATCGGCTTATCATTCGCCAGCCGTGATCAGGCGCGGCGGATCGGGATTTTGGTGGGCGCGATCATGCTTGCGCTGATGTTCCTGGTGCCGATCATCGGCGAAGAAAAGAACGGCGCCAAACGCTGGATCAATGTCGGCATGTCGTTGCAGCCGTCGGAGTTTCTCAAGCCTGCCTTCGCGATCATCTGCGCCTGGATGCTGAGCTGGCGTCTGCGCGATCCCACCTTGCCGGTGGTATGGTATGTCAGCGGGCTTATGGCGCTGGTGGCGGGGCTGTTGATGGCACAGCCCAACCTTGGCGATGCAATCCTGTATGGCGGTATCTGGCTGGTGATGGTGCTGCTGGCCGGTGTCGCATGGCAAAGGATCGCGGTGCTGATTGGTGCAGGTGCGGCCGGGCTTACCCTGGCATACATCTTCTATGACAACGCCCGCCACCGGATCGATGGGTTCCTGGGCGGCGGCACCGCGTTTGATCAGGTCGATCTGGCGCAGCGCACCTTGCAGGCGGGGGGATGGACCGGCAGCGGGCTGTGGTTGGGCGTGCGCAAGATGAACCTGCCCGAAGCGCACACTGATTACATCTTTTCGGTGATTGGCGAGGAATTCGGGCTGATTACCTGCGGGATCATCGTGGTGCTGTATTGCGGGCTGGTGCTGCGCGCGCTGATGCGGTTGGTCAATGAAGACAACCTGTTCGCGCTGCTGGCGGGGGCGGGGCTGATCACGCAGTTCGGGGGGCAGGCCTTCATCAACATTCTGGTGAACCTCAAACTATTCCCATCCAAGGGGATGACCTTGCCGCTGATCAGCTATGGCGGATCATCGACACTGGCGGTGTGCTTGACGCTTGGGCTATTGCTGGCGATCACCCGGCGTAATCCGTTCCTCGCTCGCGAGGCGGGCGGCTTGCGCGATTTGATCGAACGCAAGGATAGCAGCGCATGATCAGCGATACCCACAATTCCGGGCGGGCTGGCGCGCCCAAAGGGGCATCACGCCATTTCGTGCTGGCCGCAGGCGGTACTGGCGGGCACTTGATCCCGGCCTTTGCGCTGGCGGCAGAACTGCACGCGCGCGGGCATCACATCGCGCTGATCACCGATGACCGTGGGGCGGCGATTCCGGGCAAGCCCGATTTCCTCACCGCCCACGTGCTGCCCGCCGGTCGTTTCGGCAAGAACCCGCTGGGCTGGGTCGCAGGCGCCCGCGCCGTGCTGGAAGGTCGCGCGATGGCGCTGCGGTTGTTTGAGGCCTTTGCGCCGTCGGCGATCGTCGGATTTGGCGGTTATCCTGCGCTGCCAGCGCTGCTGGCGGCGACAGCGGCCAAGCTGCCAAGCGTGGTGCACGAACAGAACGCGGTGCTGGGCCGGGTCAACCGCCTGCTGGCCGGGCGGGTCGATGCGATTGCGACCTCGTACGACAAGGTCGATCGGCTGAAAGCGAAGCACGCCGACAAGGTGCATCTGGTTGGCAACCCGGTACGCGCAGAAGTGCTGGCTTTGCGCGAACAGGATTTCCCCGCCTTCACCGAAGAAAGCCTGTTGCGCATTCTGGTGACCGGCGGATCACAGGGCGCGCGCATCCTGTCCGAAGTGGTGCCTGATGGCCTTGCGATGCTACCACCCGCGCTGCGCCAGCGCTTGCAGGTGACCCAGCAATGCCGCGCAGAAGATTTGGAAGCGGTGCGGGCGCGCTATGCCAATCACGACATCCCGGCCGAACTCGGTACCTATTTCGAAGATATGCACGAACGGCTGGCGGACGCGCACCTGTTCATCGGGCGCGCGGGTGCATCGACTATTGCCGAACTCACCGCCGTGGGCCGCCCGGCGATCCTGATCCCGCTGCCGATTGCCACGGACGATCATCAGGCGGCCAATACCCGCGAAATGGCCAAGGCCGGCGGCGCACGGATGATCCGGCAAGACGCGTTCCAGCCCAAAGAACTCGCCAAGCAGATTCAAGCGATGGCGATGAACCCCGCCAGCCTCGCTAACGCCGCGCATTGCGCCTTCAATTGCGGGCGGCCCGATGCGGCGAAAGACTTGGCCGATCTGGTCGAAAGCATGAGCGGGATCGATCTGATGGACGTGATCCGGGTCGGCGAAGCGGCCCCGCGCGCTGCGCAAACCGCCAACCGCCCGCAGACCGCTACGCGCAAGGCTGCCAAGGACGCTGTCAATCATGGGGCAGACGCATGAAGGGCGTCGGCACAGATATCGGCACGATCCATTTCGTCGGCATTGGCGGGATCGGCATGTCCGGCATTGCCGAGGTGATGCGCAACCTGGGCTACACCGTCCAAGGCAGCGATATTGCGGAAAGCCCCAGTGTTGAGCGCCTGCGCGCGCGCGGGATCGCTGTGCATATCGGCCATGCGCGCGAAAACGTTGAGGGCGCTGCGGTCGTCGTCACCTCCACCGCGGTACGCCGCACCAATCCCGAAGTCGCCGCCGCGCTCGAAAACCGCATCCCGGTGGTGCGCCGCGCTGAAATGCTGGCGGAACTGATGCGGCTGAAATCCACCGTTGCGGTGGCAGGCACCCATGGCAAAACCACGACGACCAGCATGATCGCGACGCTGCTGGACGCAGGCGGGATTGATCCCACTGTCATCAATGGCGGGATCATCGAACAATATGGCTCCAATGCGCGGCTCGGCGATTCCGACTGGATGGTGGTCGAAGCGGACGAGAGCGACGGCAGCTTCTTGCGCCTCGACGGCACCATCGCGGTGGTCACCAATATCGATCCCGAGCACTTGGATCACTACGGTGATTTTGACGGGGTGAAGCGGGCGTTTGTGGAATTCATCCACAATGTTCCGTTCTACGGCGCGGCGGTGCTGTGCATTGATCATCCCGAAGTGCAGGCGGTGATTGGTCAGGTGCGCGATCGCAAGGTCGTGACCTACGGTTTCTCGCTGCAAGCCGATATTTGCGGGGTCAATGTGCGCTCGGCTGAAGGCGGCAACACTTTCGATGTGATCGTGCGCCAACGCGGACTTGAAGATCGCCGGATTGAAGGCGTGCACTTGCCAATGCCGGGCCGCCACAATGTCCAGAACGCACTCGCCGCGATTGCGGTTTCGATTGAAATGGGCTGTTCGGACGAAGTGATCCGTACCGGTTTTGCCCGGTTTGGCGGGGTGCGGCGGCGCTTCACCAAGGTTGGCAGCGTCGCGTTGGATGGCGGCGCGGTGACGGTGATTGACGATTACGCCCACCACCCGGTTGAAATCCGCGCCGTGCTTTCCGCCGCGCGGGAGGCTGTGGCCGGGACCGATGGGCGCGTGATCGCGGTCGCCCAGCCACATCGCTATTCGCGCCTCAATGATCTGATGGACGCATTCCAATCCTGCTTTGACGATGCCGATATCGCCTATGTCGCCCCGGTCTATTCCGCGGGAGAGGAGCCTTTGCCCGGCGTCGATCACACGGCGCTGGTGGCCGGGATGAAGGCGCGCGGACACCGGGCGGCGCGGGTGATCGAAGGGCCGGACGCGCTGGCCGAAGCGCTGGCGGAAGAGATCGCGCCGGGCGATATCGTGGTGTGCCTTGGCGCAGGCGATATCACCCGCTGGGCGGCAGGCCTTGCCGCGGCGATTGTGGCCCGGCGGGACGCGGCGGCATGAACCAGCCCGGCGACAGCTACGAATTCGACGACGGCAGAGCTCCGACCTGCGCGGTCGATGGCGCGGTGATCGCTCCCGTTCCGCTTGATGGCATTCGTGGCAAGCTCACCAACAAGGCTCCGCTCGCGCCTTATGTCTGGTTCAAGACCGGCGGCGCGGCGGATTGGCTGTTCGAACCGGCGGATCTCGAAGATTTGAAGTGCCTGATCGAACGGCTCGGCGGGGAAATCCCGGTGATGGCATTGGGCCTCGGGTCGAACCTCATCATCCGCGATGGCGGGGTACCGGG
>JANQTR010000099.1 GCA_030731635.1 Erythrobacter sp.
ATCGATGATGTTTCAGTTTCCCGTGTCTTTGCGGGCGTCCATTATCGCTTCTCGATGGAAGCCGGTCGCGAGGCGGGCATTGATATCGGCAACGTAGCTGCGGAGCGATATTTCATGCCGCTGAAAAAATGATTCTTCAGATTTTTGTGTGCAGAATATTCTGAACTGCGCGGCTGACGTGAAATCCGCCATTCCGAAATCCAGCTAATTGCAGTCGTTCGGGGCCGCTTGGCCGCTTCCCGAAAGAACCCGTGCAAACAGGCGTAGAAATAGCGTAGCGCGCACTGCCGAAGCACAGCAATTGTCAGCGGATGTGGGGAAGAGCGCAGGGAAAGCTATAGCCGAGAACGTTGAGGCTCTGAATTCCCGTAAATTATCTAGGAAAATTGGCTCCCCGAGTAGGATTCGAACCTACGGCCAAGTGATTAACAGTCACCTACTCTACCGCTGAGCTATCGGGGAGCAACTCTTCCAAGCGGTGTCAGGAAGAGCGGAAGCGCGCCTATATGGGCCGGTGCGACGGATTGCAAGCGGGTTTTGAACCATCGTCAGTCAGGTTCACTCCGTTACGAATTGCTCGGCCACGATCCGTTCTTCCAACGATTGGCCGGGGTCGAACAGCAGGGTCAGCGCGATGTCCTGCGCGATTTCGAGCCGCACTTCGGCAATGTCACGCAATTCTTTCTGGTCGGCCACTGCCGCAACCGGACGCTTGGCCGGATCGAGCACGCGCAGCACAATTTTCATCCGGTCGGGCAGGATCGCTCCGCGCCAACGCCGCGGGCGGAACGGGCTGATCGGGGTCAGCGCCAGCATCTTGCTGTCGAGCGGCAGGATCGGGCCGTGGGCGGACAGGTTATAGGCGGTCGAACCCGCTGGCGTGGCCACCAGCACGCCGTCGCATACCAGTTCTTTGATCCGCACCCGGTCGCCCACGGTCACTTCGATCTTGGCGGTCTGGCGAGTTTCGCGCAGTAATGAGATTTCGTTGATCGCGCACATCGTGTGCCGTTCGCCGTCCTGCGTGATCGCTTCGACCTGCAAAGGTGCAATCGACCATCGCCGCGCCCGCGCCACCCGCGCTGCAATCGCTGCGCGCTTGTCATAGCGGTTCATCAGAAAGCCGACCGTGCCAAGGTTCATGCCATAGGCCGGGATCACGCGCCCGGCATCGATCATCGCATGCAGGATTTGCAGCATGAACCCGTCACCGCCCAGCACCACCACGGCATCGGCGTCTTCCAAAGGGACCCAATCGCGCTGCTGCACCAGCACGGCATAGGCCTCCTGCGCCCTTGCTGTATCAGAAGCACGCAGCGCTAAGCGCTGATATGCCGTTCCATTGCTCGCCATCTGTTCCCCTCCCCAGGGCAAAAAAGCGGTTTCGGGCCACTTATCCCCGGCGCGTCTCTAGCGGAGTGCCCTGATGTGCCAGTTTCGGGCGGATTGCAATTGACGCGAGGCAGACGCAGTTTCAACAGTTAGGGCGTTGCCCAGACAGGAGCATAATGGAACAGGGTCGGACATCTTTGCGTGGGCCAATTCGCGGGCGTTTTCCCGGTGTCAGCGCAGGTGTGCTTGAAGCTGACTTGCTGCGTGCGCTCGACCGACGCGAGATCGAGGTATTGTTCCAGCCGCAGTTTTCCTGCGTCACCGGCGCAGTTGTCGGGGCTGAGGCGCTGGCGCGCTGGCGGCATCCGACGTTGGGCGAGATCGGCGCGCGCGACCTGTTCACAGTTGCTGAGCGCGCGGCTCTGGTGGCGCCGCTTTCGCGGCATGTCGTTGCCCGCGCGCTGGAGGATGCGGCGACCTGGCCTGACAGCCTTAGCCTGTCACTCAACATCACACCCGAAGAACTGGGCGACCCGCGCTTTGCCGCCGATTTTTCAGCCCTCATTGGACGATCTGAGATCGCCCCGCACCGACTGATGCTGGAGATCACCGAGGACCTGTTGCTGCGCAATCTGGCGCAGGCTGGGTCGGCACTGAAGGCGTTGCGCGGGCTGGGCTTTCGTACGGCGCTTGATGATTTTGGCGCGGGCTTCTGCAATTTCCGTTATTTGCGCGAACTGCCCCTGGATGCGCTGAAACTCGACAAGGCAATGGTCGAAGGTGTGCCGGGCGATGCAACCGCGCTTGCGGTGCTCCGGGCGATCATGCAACTTGGCCGCGCGCTTGGACTTGCGGTCTATGCCGAGGGGATCGAGGACGAGATCCAGCGCGCGGCGATCACTGCTGAAGGCTGCGATTATTGGCAAGGCTTCCTACGTGCCCAGCCGATGCCAAGCGAAAGCGTGCTGGCGCTGGCGCGGACAGCGCGCGGGATGGGCCACGGATAGGTCGGGGCTTGGGCTGCAAAATCGGTCTCCTTGAAAGGAGACCGCTGTGCGGTCCGCAGAATATCTCTTCCACTTTGGAAACACAGCAGCGCATAGCGGGGATCCGGCGTCCGCTACCCTCGCGACCGCTGACGATGTACCACGAATGGAACCAAGACATTGAGCCTTCTGATAAATGTGCAGCTTGATTATGGGTTCGCGCATGCCTGCGATGTTCTGCTGCAAGTGGAAGCTGCTGCCATTCCCGGACAGGTTATCGAGCGCGCGCATCTCACCGTCACGCACGGTGAACATTTTGCCCGCGTTCCGGCACAGGATAATATTGGCGAACGCATCTGGCTGCGCGTTCAGGGGCGGATGCTCGTTGATTATCAAGCCACCGTCGCAATCAATAGAATACGCAGCGATTTTGGCGTTCTAGCAGCAGGGCTGTTCCACCAGTTGCCGGGGGAGGCTGTGCAATATCTGCTTCCATCGCGCTATTGTCCGTCCAATCAGTTTACCGATTTCGTTGAACACCAGTTTGGCGGTCTGGAAGGCGGCGCCAAGATTGCGGCCATCCGCGACTGGATCTTTGAGCATTTGTCCTATGTGCCAGGGTCGAGCAACTCAGAAACCACGGCGGTCGATACCTTCCATGGGGGCGAGGGAATATGCCGCGATTATGCGCATTTGATGATCACGCTTGCCCGCGCCTGCGACATCCCTGCACGGATCGCGAGTGTCTATGCGCTGGGCGTGACCCCTCCTGACTTTCACGCCGTTGCCGAGGTATTCCTGGGCGGCACATGGCATTTGGTTGACGCAACCGGAATGGCACAGGAAGACGAAATGGCCGTCATCGGGATCGGCCGCGACATTGGTGATGTCGCTTTCCTTACTGCTTTCGGGCCGCTGGAGATGAATGGCCAAAGTGTCTCTGTCGAACTTGCCGGCTAACGACGGTTGGCATCATTTCTCTCAAGCGGCTTTGCGTCCCTTTGCCGCCCTTTTCACAATCCCGCTTAATCCCTTGGTCAATTGAAACAGTCCGTTCAAACGGCTTTGCGGATCGCCCCAGGCGCGGTTGATTACCAGCTTCATGTCGGGGCGCAGTTTGGCGGTGTCTTTGCCACCATCGTTGAGACGTTCGACATAGGCGATCAGGCCGAGGGGATCGGGGAAGTCGTCCTTGTGAAACGTCACCAACGTCCCGCGCGCACCGACATCGATTTTGGCGATGTTAGCTCCGATTGCCTGATGCTTGATCTCGATCAGGCGGATCAGGTTTTTGGTCGGTTGCGGCAGGTCGCCGAAACGGTCGATCATCTCGGCAGCCATGCTTTCGATCTCGTTCTGGCCCTCGGCCTGGTTGAGGCGGCGATACAGCGCCATGCGCACTGCGAGGTCGGGGACGTAGTCTTCAGGAATCATGATCGGTGCATCGACGGTGATCTGGGGTGAGACCTTGTCGCGCGCAGGCTCCAGACCCATTTCGCCCGCCTTGGCGGCCAGGATCGCCTCTTCCAGCATCGCCTGGTAAAGTTCGAACCCAACCTCGCGAATATGGCCCGACTGTTCATCGCCCAGCAGATTGCCGGCACCGCGAATATCGAGATCGTGGCTGGCAAGCTGGAAGCCGGCGCCGAGCGAATCCAGATCACCCAGCACTTTCAGCCGTTTCTGCGCGACTTCGGATAGCGCGACGTCTTTCGTGTGTGTCAAATAGGCATAGGCGCGCAGCTTGGCCCGGCCCACGCGCCCGCGCAATTGATATAGCTGGGCGAGGCCGAACCGGTCAGCGCGATGAATGATGATGGTATTGGCGCTGGGGATATCCAGCCCGCTTTCGACGATGGTGGTCGACAGCAGCACGTCATAATTGCGATCATAGAACGCACCCATCCGTTCTTCGACCTCGCTCGGGCTCATCTGGCCGTGGGCGGAAACCGATTTGATTTCGGGCACGTGTTCGCGTAGCCATTCTTCGACATCGGCCATGTCGGAGATGCGCGGGACAACGATGAAGCTCTGCCCGCCGCGGTGATGTTCGCGCAGCAATGCCTCGCGGATCACCATGTCATCCCACTCCATCACGTAGGTACGCACCGCAAGCCGGTCGACCGGCGGGGTCTGGATCGTGGAGAGTTCGCGCAGGCCGCTCATCGCCATTTGCAGCGT
>JANQTR010000100.1 GCA_030731635.1 Erythrobacter sp.
CCGTTGGACAGGAATACTCCATCGGGCTTCAGTGCCTCAATCTCCGCCAGCGTCGCCTTTGCCGGAACCACCGTCACCCGCGCGCCGGCCTGCACCAGATTGCGGAAGATATTGTCCTTCGCGCCGTAATCTATCGCCACAACATGGGGCTTTCCGGCCCATTCCGCGCGGCTGTACCCCTTGCCCAATGCCCAGGCACCGCCGCCCCATTGCTCGCTATCGCCGCGCGTTACCCGCTGGGCGAGGTCCATCCCCTCCAGCCCGGCCCATTTCTGCGCGCGCGCAAGCAATGCGGGGACGTCAAACGCGCCCTCTGGCGAATGGGCGATCACCGCATTGGGTGCGCCCGATTTGCGGATACGGCGGGTTAGCGCGCGGGTATCAACACCCGAAATGCCGATCTTGCCATTGGCCGCCATCCATTCGGTGAAGCTTTGCTCCGACCGGAAATTGGCGGCCATGGTCACATCTTCACGGACTATGCAGCCGACCGCGCTTTCGACATTGCCTTCGATATCTTCGCCATTCGCGCCGACATTGCCGATATGCGGGAAGGTAAAGGTGACGATCTGCGCGGCATAGCTGGGATCGGTCATCACTTCCTGATAGCCGGTCATCGCGGTGTTGAAGCACACTTCCCCCACCATCGCGCCCACCGCGCCAAAGCCCCGGCCCCAGATCACCGTTCCATCGGCCAGAACAAGACAACCGGTCGCGCCGGAAGGTTGCGCGCGGGAAGATGCGGGGTCGGCCATAAGGGCGCTCCGTTCGAGTGAAAGCCAGCGATGTTGCTAAGGTTTAGCCGCTAGGCCCGGCGATCGCCTGCGTCAACCTAGGCGAGGCCCGGTATTTGCGTTAGAGGCCCGGCCAACACATCCATCCACAGGAAACACGTCATGATCCGCGATGATATCAAGGCCGCCACCATCACAGCGATGAAGGCCGGCGAAAAAGACCGCACCGCCGCGCTCCGCCAGATTTCGGCCAAGATCAAAGACCGCGATATCGAAGAACGCACCGCCGCGTCGCCGATCACCGATGATGATGTGCTGGTGACGGCGGTGCTCCAGAAAATGGCCAAGCAACGGCGCGAATCGATCGACATGTATGTGACCGGCGGCCGCGAAGAACTCGCCGCGGTCGAACGCGCCGAACTCAGCATCATCGAAGAATTCCTGCCCCAGATGCTGAGCGAAGCTGAAACCATGGCCGCGATCGAGGCAATCAAGGCGGAAACCGGCGCCTCCACGATCAAGGATATGGGCACAGTCATGGCCGAACTGAAAGCCCGCCACGGCGCAGTGCTGGATGGGAAACTGGCAAGCGGTCTGGTGAAGGCGGCGCTTTCTTAAAGAATTCCCGTTCGTGTCGAGCGAAGTCGAGACACCCCTCGCCTTGGCGCATTCACCTATCGACTTCGCTCGAGGCGAACGGATATGGTCGGCGGATGGCTTTCTGGTGCTACATCCTGCGATGCGCTGATGGCCTCTACTACACAGGCCATACCGACAACCTCGAGCGTAGATTGGCAGAGCATTACCACGGCGGTTTTTCGGAATTTACTTCGAAACGGCGCCCGGTGACATTGCTGTGGGCGCAGGACTTTCCTTCCCGGCATGAAGCACTTGCGACTGAATTGAAGGTCAAGAAATGGTCGCGCGCCAAGAAAGAAGCCCTTGCACGCTCTGACTGGCAGGCCTTGTCCCATTTCGCCAAGCCACCCTCAGAAAGATCCACAGGTGATCCACCGGAAGCTGTCTCGACATCGCTCGACACGAACCGCGTTGAGGGGCAGTAGTCTCCCATGGCCATTACCCCGCAATGGAAGGACGAGCTGCGCGCGCGGATAACGCTGTCGACGCTCGTCATGCGCACGGTCAAGCTGACCCGCGCGGGGCGCGAATGGCGTGGGTGCTGCCCGTTCCACGACGAAAAGACACCGAGCTTCTACGTCAATGATCAAAAGCAGTTCTACCATTGCTTTGGCTGCGGCGCGCATGGTGATGCGATCAGCTGGATGGTTGATCATCAGGGCCTTGCCTTCATCGACGCGGTCAAGGAATTGGCGAGTGCGGCGGGGATGGAAGTCCCCGCGCCTGATCCGGCCATGGCCAAACGCGCCGAACAACGCGCCAGCCTGATCGATGTAACCGATGCTGCGCAGGCGTTCTACGTCCACAGCCTTGCCGGCCCGGGAGGGAAGGTCGCGCGCGAATATCTCGACCGGCGCGGGTTTTCAGCCGCCACGCTGAACGAATTCGGCTTTGGCTGGGCGCCCGATGATCGTCAGGCGCTGCCCAAGGCTATGGCTCAGTTTGGCGAAGATATGCTGGAAGGTGCCGGGATGCGCGCCGCCAATGAACAAGGCGAGCGCTACGACCGGTTCCGTGGCCGCGTCATGCTGCCGATTCAGGATGCACGCGCGCGCGTGATCGCGTTTGGCGGGCGGATTCTGGACAAGCGGGATGGCGTGGCGAAATATCTCAACTCGCCCGATACCGACCTGTTCGACAAAGGCCGCACGCTCTACAATCTTCACCGCGCCGCGCCCGCCGCGCGCCAGACCGGGCGGGTCGTGGTGGTCGAAGGTTACATGGATGTGATCGCGCTCGCCAATGTCGGGATTGCCGATGTGGTGGCCCCGCTCGGTACGGCGCTGACCGAAATGCAGCTCGAACTGCTATGGCGCATGGTTGATGCCCCCGTGCTGTGTTTTGATGGTGACGTGGCAGGCCAACGTGCCGCCATGCGGGCGATTGCGCGCGCCCTGCCCTTGCTCGCACCGATGCGGTCGCTCAACATTGTACGCCTGCCTGCGGGTCTTGATCCTGATGACCTGATCCGCAGCCAAGGCACCGCCGCGATGGAGCGACTGCTCGCCAGCCCTGCCAGCCTGATCGAAACATTGTGGGAGGCAGAGCGCGATGCGCAGCCGCTTACCACGCCTGAGGCCAAGGCCGGGTTGAAGGCGCGGCTGATGGCCCACGCCGATACAATCGCAGACCCGGATATCAAGGCGCTGTACCGGCGCGAACTTGGCGACCGGTTTTCAGCCTTTGCCTACCCGCCCCGCGCATCTGGCTTTTCGGGCCGGGCCGCCATGCAATCCGGTCAGGGCGGCGGCGCACGAAGCTTTGGGCGCGGCGGGCCCACAGTCATTCCCGGCCTTTCCGAAGACGCCCGCACGCGGCTGTCGGGCAACATGGCGGGCGGCCAACGCAAAGGTTTGCTCACCGCGGTTATTGCTGGCCTCACCCGCTTTCCGGGCGAGATCAACCGCCATGCCGAAGCGCTTTCTCGCCTTGCCCGGCATGACCGCGACGCAGCACCTTTCATCGAATCGCTGTTCGAACTTGCAGAAACGCTTGATTCGCACGGCGCAACCGCCATATGCGACTCGCAAGGTCATCCCGCCCCGCCGGCAGATATCCGCTACGCCTTCCTTGATGAAGGCAACGAGCCCGGCGACGCGTGCGAGGAATTGGCTGAAGCTGTGTCGCTGCTGGTCGAAAGGCCAGCGCTGGAGGCTGCGCTTGCGGCCACCATAGCCCGTTTTGACAGCGATCCTGAGGGGTCGATGGTCGATCAGGCGCGCCTGCGCGCACAGCTCAATACAGTAGACGAACGCCTTAAAGCCTTCGGACGCCGAAAAGCGGCTCCGCTGGCGACAGGAAATAGCGCCGCCTGACCGCGGACATGAAATTAACAGACGGGTTGTCGGCGAAAGCAAAACGACCAACCCGCCGGGCAACGGATTGATACTGATATATGGCCGAGAAAGAAGACGCCCCGCTGATTGATCTCAATGAGGCTTCGATCAAGAAGCTGATCAGCAAGGCCCGCAAGCGCGGCTATGTCACCTATGACGAGCTGAACGAAGCGCTGCCTTCAGGCGAAATGAGCCCCGATCAGATCGAGGACATCCAGACCGCCTTGTCCGAAATGGGCGTGCAGATCGTCGAAAACGACGAAGATGCCGAAGCCGATGGCGATGGCGAAGAAACCGAAGTTCGCGAAGTCGCCGCCGTCGCCGAAGACGACGATGACGATGACGACGATGATGACGCCGAGAAAAAGGGCCCGGCCAAGGATGCCCGCGCCGGCAACAGGAAACTCGCCACAGGCGAACGTACCGATGATCCGGTGCGCATGTACCTGCGTGAAATGGGCGCGGTCGAACTGCTCAGCCGCGAAGGCGAAATCGCCATCGCCAAGCGGATCGAGGCCGGGCGCGACATGATGATCATGGGGCTGTGTGAAAGCCCGATCACCTTCCACGCGATCATCCAGTGGTCCGAAGCGCTCAACAGCGGCGACATGCAGCTGCGCGAAATCCTCGATCTTGATGCGATGCTGTCCAAGGAACCGCCTGCCGACAAGATGGCCGACGGTGCCGAGGATGACGACGACGACGGCGAAATCTCCGAAGCCACCGCCGGGCCGACCATCCGCGAGGATGACGAGGTC
>JANQTR010000101.1 GCA_030731635.1 Erythrobacter sp.
AGAGGAATCGGCCAGGCTCAGCAGCACCGCCGCCTCGCCCAAGCCGCGCACGCCAGCAAGGCCTAGCGATACCGGCTCATCCGGGCTGCCGACCAGACGCACGGCCATATCGCCGCTGGTGGCAGGCCCGCGCCCGTGGCGGCGCACCGCGTCGGACATCGCCGCCTTGTCTTCGCGCACGACCAGATCGGTCGGAAACGCCGGAAGCCCGCGCCCATCGCGCGCGACCGAGCGCAAGAACGCCTCGTTCGCGAACAGAAAGCGCCCGTCGCGGTCGGTCATGGCGAGGCCCAGCGGCAATTGCGCCAACAGCGCATCCAATTGCGCTACACCGGCCTGCGATGCCCCGTCCCAGCCTGATCCGATGCCCACCCCGCTATCAATCAGCAGCATCAATGATGTCGCCTCGTCCGGGCCGGTTGGCGCGGCCTGTTCTTCGGGATCGACCAGCGGAATATCGACCAGTGTTTGCGGTGTGCCGCCGCGCCCTTCGCGGGCAAAGAAAATCCGGTCCCGTTCATCCGATCGCAGGAAGCTGACGAAATCCTGCCCCATCAAGGTCGCGCGCCCATCGCCAGCCGCGCGTTCGGCGAACCCGGCGCTGACGGCGCGAACCACTCCGGCCGAGGTCGTGATCGCGGTTTCGATCCCTGCCCGGCTCAGCATCTTGCCGAACGGGCCAGCCAGATCGAGCGCGCCAAGATCAGCCGCACCGCTGACCCGCGCAATCGGGCGCAGCCGCCAGATCAGATAATCATCCCCGCGTCCGGCACGTTGCGCGGAAATCTGCCATTCGGATTCGTTTTGCCCTTCGACCTTGTCGAGCGATGCCGCGCCATCGCGCCAGGCATTGCGCGCAAGCATGGTCACCGCTTCCAGCGCGCTGCGTTCAAACGGCAGCGCAGGCGGCGCCGCGCTGACCCCGAAATGTTCGATGAACAAGGTATTGGCGCAGACCATGCGATTGGCGCGATCGGTAATCGCAACCGCTTCACCGCGGCGCTCTATCGCGGCGACCGTGACGCTCCAATCCGGCGCGGCGAGGGTTGCGGGCGCGGGCGGTTTGCGCAGCCGGTCAGCCACCAACACGCCGCTCAGCAGCAGTCCTGCGCCCAGCACGAAAGCCAGCGCGACCAACCAGCTTTGCGTCGCAACAAACAGGATCGCCGCGCTGATGACAAGCCCGCCGACGAGCGCAAGCAGCAGCCGTGATGGCGGCGCGCCCGCGGCGCCTGCCGCTTCGGGTTCGGCCAGAACGGCGCTGACGCGTTGGGGTGCGTTGACGCGTTGGGAAGAATTGCCAATCGGCCGGGACAAGCGGAACGCTCCTGTTGCAACAATCGGCAACCCACGGCGCGCTTGCGCCGGGTTGCCCTGCGCTCGTCCTACTGTGCGCCGAGCCGCCGGTCGAGCCGCGCTTCCATGATCTTCAACCGTTTGGCGCGCTTTCGCGACACTACGGCGCGCCACACCCAACCGGATACCAGATAGCCGATCGCCGGTGTCACTGCCGCCAGCACGGCAAAACCGAACGCGGTTGTGCCTGCCATCTGGAAGAAATCGGCGACCATGCCCCACACACCGGTTTCAACCGCGCTATTTGCCAGCGCCGGGCCACTGGCATCAATGTGCAAGACAAGGTTGCCCACTTTGTTGGCAACCACCAGCCAGAACGGCAATGTGATGGGGTTGGTGATGAAAGTCGTCAGCGTCGCCAGCGGCACATTGGCGCGCGACGGCAGCGCCAGAAATGCGGCGAGAAAAATTTGCCCCAATGGGATGATGAAGGCCGCAAACAACCCCAATGCTACCCCGCGCGGCACCGACCGGCGGGTAAAGCGCCACAATTCGGGCGACAAAAACCGGTGTGCAATGGGCGCCAGATACTTGTTCTGCGCCATTTCTTCGCGTGTCGGCGTGTTCTTGCGGATCACGTCCATCGCCCATGTTTTGGAGCGATAAGAAATCGTTGGCTTGTCAGGCTGCTGCTCGCTCATAACCGCACCGCCCCCCGACGCGCTGGCGTGGCGGCAATCCGATGCGAAGGGGGATGATCAAGCACAGCCAACATGTATGTCCATATGGGTAGCACGACGTTTCTGACCAGTGAGTGAATCCACCGGTAAGCGATAAAATTTACCCTCGCGCCGCGGCGCCGCAACCACAGGCCCAGCCTCAACCCTTTTCGCGCATCAAACGCGCTTTGTCGCGTTTCCAATCGCGGTCCTTGGTGGTGGCGCGTTTATCGTGGTTCTGCTTGCCCTTAGCCAACGCGAGTTCGACCTTGGCCCGTCCGGTGCTGTTGAAATAGACCATCAACGGCACCAGCGTCATGCCCTTGCGTTCAACCGCGCCGACAAATTTTTCGATTTCGCGTTCGTGCAGCAGCAATTTGCGCGGGCGGCGCGGTTCGTGGTTCAACCGGTTGCCATGGCTGTATTCAGGGATGTTGGCGTTGATCAGCCACACCTGCCCGTCCTTCACCTCGGCATAGCTTTCGGCAATGCTTGCTTCGCCCGCGCGCAGTGCCTTCACCTCGGTGCCTTGCAAGGCAAGGCCGGCTTCGAAGGTATCTTCAATATAGTAATCGTACCGCGCACGGCGGTTTTCAGCGACGATCTTGAGCTTGTCGAAGGTGACGGGTTTGGGACGTGCCATGGGACGCGCGATGTAGGCCTGGACGCACCAAAAAGCGAGGGGGCAAAAGCAAGCCTGCACATTGCGCTTTCGCTACGCGCGGGTAACGTGCCGGAAATTACAAAGCAGTACGGGGGAACGCGGCCGCATGGAAAACGCCAAGCCATTTACCATTGCGGACGAAGATATCGCGCCAGGCACTGCCCGCGATGTCACATTCCAGATCACGACAATGGCCACAGGCATGCCATCTGCGCTGGCGATCCGGGCGGTGCACGGCACGCGCCCCGGCCCGACGATTTTCGTCAGCGCGGCCATCCACGGGGACGAAATCATCGGCACCGCGATCATCCAGCGGCTGGCGCAGCAGCTTGATCCGCAGGCGCTTGCAGGCACAGTGCTGTTGGTGCCGGTGGCCAATATCTTCGGCTTCATGAACCGTTCGCGCTATCTGCCCGACCGGCGCGACCTGAACCGCAGCTTTCCTGGCAGCGCGGGCGGATCATTGGCCGGGCAGTTGGCGAATATCTTTTACCGCGAGGTTGTGGAGCGGTGCGAGCTTGGGATCGACATCCACTCGGCTGCGATCCACCGCTACAACCTGCCGCAAATCCGCATCGCAGCGGGCAACAAGAAACTGGTGGAATTGGCGATGGCCTTTGGCGCGCCGGTGATCATGGAAAGCCCGCTGCGCGATGGCAGCTTGCGCGATCTGGCCCACAAACAGGGGGTCGAAATGCTACTGATGGAAACGGGCGAGGCGCTGCGATTTGATCGGCTGTCGATTGAAACCGGGGTAGCAGGCGTGACCCGCGTGCTGGCGCATCTGGGCATGATCGAGGCGGATGACGGCCTGCTTGATGTGGGCATCCCGGCGCGCGCCAACCGGTCGGTCTGGGTACGCAGCCCGCGCGGCGGCGTGGCGCATTTCACCCGCGAATCCGGCGCGCCGGTGCGCCAAGGCGACCTGCTTGGTTGCGTCACCGGCCTGATGGGCGAAGATGCGCAGGAAATGGTCAGCCCGATCGACGGCATCATCATTGGCCATGCGACCCTGCCGGTGGTGCATCAGGGCGACGCCCTGTTCCATATCGCCGTAGTCGCCCACCCCGAACGCGTCGGCGCCCGGATCGAAAGCATCACCGAGGCGATCCTCGCCAGCGAACCCGAAGGTTTTGCCGAAGCGCTGCTGGACGAAGACGAGGTGGTTTAGAGCACGCCTGCCAGAACCAGCGCCTCATCCACCGCCTGCTTGGCTTCGTCCGAGCATTCGACCATCGGCAGCCGCACTTCGGGTTCGATCCAATCGTGCACCCGGCTCAACGCATATTTCACCGGTGCGGGCGACGCGTCGGAAAACATTGCATAGTGCAGCGGAAACAGGCGGTCGTTCAATTCGCGCGCCTTTTTCAGTTCATTGGCGGCAATCGCCTTGTGAAATTCCGCGCACAGCGCAGGCGCGACGTTGGCGGTGACCGAGATGCACCCCCGGCCCCCGGCCGCCGCATGGGGCAGCCACAGTTCATCATTGCCCGAAAGCTGGCAAAACTCGCGCCCGATGCCCATGCGGTGATCGGCAACGCGCGACAGATCGCCGCTCGCGTCCTTGATGGCGATGATCCGGTCAGGATATTTGCGCACCAGTTCCACCACGGTGTCATCCAGAATATCGGTCACCGTACGTGCGGGCACATTGTACAGCACGATCGGCAAGTCGCAGTTTTCGGCAAGGTAGCTGAAATGCGCCACCAACCCGCGCTGGCTCGGGCGGTTGTAATAGGGGGCGACGCACAGGCCCGCCGCCGCGCCCGCTTTTTTGGCAAAGG
>JANQTR010000102.1:0-10765 GCA_030731635.1 Erythrobacter sp.
TTCATGGACGACAACCAAAACTGCACTTGTCTTGTGCATTGCAGCGTGTAGCTGAGAACCATGCGCAGCCTGACACATCTTGAACGGCTTGAAGCCGAAAGCATACATATCCTTCGCGAAGTGGCCGCCGAGGCAGACAAGCCGGTGATGCTCTATTCAATTGGCAAGGATTCAGCAGTGATGCTGCATCTTGCACGCAAAGCCTTCTACCCGGCGCCTCCACCATTTCCATTGCTCCATGTCGATACTACATGGAAATTCAAAGAGATGTATGCGCTGCGAGAGAAAGCCGCGCAGGATGCAGGGATGGAATTGTTTGTCCATCAGAACCCCGAAGCGCAGGCGCGCGGGATCAACCCGTTCGAGCATGGCCCGCTGCACACCGATATGTGGAAGACGCAAGGGCTGAAACAGGCTCTCGACCTTCACGGGTTCGATGTCGCCTTTGGCGGCGCGCGGCGCGACGAGGAAAAAAGCCGGGCGAAAGAACGCGTGTTCAGTTTTCGCACCGCCAGTCACGGCTGGGATCCGAAAAATCAGCGCCCCGAACTCTGGAACCTTTACAACACCCGCAAGAAAAAGGGTGAGAGCATCCGCGTCTTCCCGATATCAAACTGGACTGAGCTCGATATCTGGCAGTACATCATGAACGAGGGCATTGAGATCGTGCCGCTGTATTTCGCGGCGCAGCGTCCGACCTACGAATATGAAGGCGGGCTGTTCATGGCGGACGACCTGCCAAGGCTCGAAGCGGCGATGGGCAAGCGTCCCGAGATCACGATGCGATCAATCCGGTTCCGCACGCTCGGCTGTTTTCCGCTGACTGGCGCGGTGGAAAGCGAGGCTGCGACCCTGTCTGAGGTGGTGC
Organism: Erythrobacter sp.; assembly: GCA_030731635.1. Classification (GTDB taxonomy): domain Bacteria; phylum Pseudomonadota; class Alphaproteobacteria; order Sphingomonadales; family Sphingomonadaceae; genus Erythrobacter. The sequence continues at coordinate 869 of JANQTR010000102.1, forward strand.
AGGAAATGCTGCTGACCACAACCAGCGAACGTCAGGGCCGTGTGATCGACAAGGATGGCGGTGACGCCAGCATGGAGAAGAAAAAGCAGGAGGGTTATTTCTAATGGAAACCCCCTCATCCTTCCAGACCGATGCCCTGATCGCCGAAGATATCGACGCATACCTCGAACAGCATCAAAACAAGAGCCTGCTACGCTTCATTACCTGTGGCAGTGTCGATGACGGCAAATCGACGCTGATCGGGCGGCTGCTCTATGATTCCAAGATGATCTTCGAAGATCAGCTCGCCGCGCTGGAAAGCGATAGCAAGCGCCACGGCACACAAGGCGGCGAGATCGATTTTGCGCTGTTGGTCGATGGGCTAGCTGCCGAACGCGAACAGGGCATCACCATTGATGTCGCCTACCGGTTCTTCACCACCGAAAAGCGCAAATTCATCGTCGCCGATACGCCGGGACACGAACAATATACCCGCAATATGGTCACCGGCGCCTCGACCGCTGACCTCGCCGTGATCCTGATCGATGCGCGCAAAGGCGTGCTGCAACAGACACGCCGGCATTCCTACCTCGTCCACCTGCTCGGTATCCGGCATGTGGTCCTGGCGGTGAACAAGATGGATCTGGTTGGCTATGATCAGGCGACGTTTGACAATATCGTCGCAGATTACCGTGCCTTTGCTGACAGCATCGGGATCAAGGCCTTCACTGCGATCCCGATCTCGGGGTTCAAGGGCGACAATATTACCCCGAACAGCGATGGCGCGCCTTCACCCAACACCCCGTGGTATGCTGGCCCGGCACTGATCGAACACCTTGAAAGCGTCGAAGTCGACGCCGCGACTGCGCAAGGCGCTGCCTTCCGGATGCCAGTGCAGTGGGTCAACCGCCCCAATCTCGATTTCCGCGGTTTCGCCGGACAGCTAGCCAGCGGCGTCGTGCGTCCGGGTGATGCCGTGCGGATCGTGCCTTCGGGCAAGACCAGCACGGTTGCACGGATCGTGACCATCAATGGTGATCTGGACGAAGCGGTCGCAGGCCAGTCAGTCACGCTCACCCTGACGGACGAGGTTGATTGCAGCCGAGGGGATACCATCGCCGCGGCAGGCGATCCCCCGCAAGCTTCCGATCAATTCTGCGCGACCTTCGTGTGGATGGACGAGGAAGCGCTCAAGCCGGGGCGCGGGTATTGGCTGAAGCTCGGCAGCCAGACTGTCACCGCCACGGTGCAGCCGCCCAAATATGAAATCGACGTCAACAGCCTTGAGCACTTGGCGGCCAAGACGCTCGGTCTCAATGCGATTGGTGTGGCCGAATTCGCCACCGACAAGCCGATCGTGTTCGAACCCTATGCCGCCAGCCGCGAACTGGGCGGGTTCATTCTGATCGACAAGTTCACGAATGCTACCGTGGCCGCCGGGATGATCGAATTCAACCTGCGCCGCGCTGACAATGTCCATTGGCAGCCGATCGCAATCACGCGTGACGATCACGCCGGGATGAAAAACCAGAAGGCGCGGGTTCTGTGGTTCACCGGGCTTTCGGGCAGCGGCAAATCGACCATCGCCAATGAGGTGGAAAAGCAGCTGTTCTTGATGAACCGCCACACCTTCCTGCTTGATGGTGATAACGTCCGTCACGGGCTCAACCGCGATCTGGGCTTTACCGAGACCGACCGGATCGAGAATATCCGCCGGGTTGGCGAAGTCGCCAAGCTGATGGCGGATGCTGGCCTGATCGTGCTGACCGCCTTCATCTCGCCGTTCCGCGCCGAACGCCAGATGGTGCGCGACGTGCTTGAGCCGGGCGAGTTCATCGAGATTTTCGTCGATACGCCGTTGGAAGTTGCCGAGCAGCGCGATGTGAAGGGGCTGTATAAAAAGGCACGTGCGGGCCAGCTCAAGAACTTTACCGGAATCGACAGCCCCTACGAAGCGCCGGAAAAGGCGGAAATCCGGGTTAACACCGTCGACATGACGCCTGAAGAAGCCGCCCGGTTCATTATCCAGCAGATCCTGCCGCTCAAATGAATGCGACGGGGATGAACGATGGCGACTTGGCAGCGCACCTTGCCCAAATTGCGGGCCGCATCCTGATCGACGTACGCGCAAGCGGTGTCTTCGCGGGCAAGGCGCTCGGCAGTGCAGGTGATGCCACTGCCAACGAATTCCTATGCCACGCGCTCCGTCATGCGCGCCCCGAGGATGGGTTGCTGTCTGAAGAGGAAAAGGACGATACGCAGCGCTGCGCGCAAAGCAGGGTGTGGATCGTCGATCCGGTCGATGGCACCCGGGAATACGGCGAAGCACGCACCGACTGGGCGGTGCATGTTGCGCTGGCGGTGGATGGTGTTGCCAGCATTGGTGCGGTTGCGCTTCCGGGGTTGGATGGCGGCGTTGTCCTGCGGTCGGATCAACCGCAAGCGCTGTTGCCAATGGCATCGCGCCCGCGTTTTTTGGTCAGCCGCACCCGCCCCGCCCGCGAAGCGAAAGAAGTCGCAGCTGCGCTTGGGGGGGAGCTGGTTCCGATGGGTAGCGCCGGGGCCAAGGCGATGGCGGTGGTGCGCGGTGAGGCGGAGGTTTATCTCCATTCCGGCGGGCAGCATGAATGGGATAGCTGCGCGCCGGTCGCCGTGGCGCAGGCGCATGGATTGCATTGTTCGCGGATTGATGGGTCGCCGCTGGTCTACAACCGCGCCGATACCTACATGCCCGACCTGCTCATCTGCCGCGCTGAATGGGCCAGCCAGGTGCTGGCGGAAGTCGCCAAGCTCGCCTGATCAATCGCCTTCGAATTCCATCAGCGCGCTGACGGTAATCCCTGCCTCGCGCAGTCGCGCTGCTCCACCAAGGTCGGGCAGATCAATCACAAACAACGCATGTTCGATCACCGCGCCCGCCTTGCGCAGCAATTCGGCCGAGGCGAGGGCGGTGCCGCCAGTGGCGATCAGATCATCGACGATCACGATCTTTTGCCCCGGTTCAATCGCCGTCGGGTCCATCTCCAACCGGTCGCTGCCATATTCGAGCGCGTAGTCGATGCCGATGGTGGCGATTGGGAGCTTGCCGGGCTTGCGCACCGGCACGAAACCAACGCCAAGTTGCACCGCCACCGCCGCGCCAAAGATAAACCCGCGCGCCTCCATCCCGGCGATTTTGCGCGCCCCGGCGCTTTCCGCCAGCGCGGCGAGGTGATGCACGCTCGCCGCCATGCCCTGATGGTGACCAATCAACGTGGTGATGTCACGGAACATGATCCCCGGATGCGGGAAATCGGGAACGGTGCGCACCAGCGCCTTGAGCTCGGCGGCAGAAAGATGCTGCGGTGTCATAGTGGAGCGTCCCCGTGTGCCACTGTAAAAGCATAAGCGCCCCACCATCCGGAAGGAATGATGGGACGCTTATGGTAGTTGGATTGAATAGAAAGCGAAGCTTAGTTTTTCTTCGGCTTCATCCCGGCCCAGATCTGCTTGTACGACAGGAAAGCCAACATGGTGGCAAACAGCAGGAAGCCAATCACGAACCAGCCAGTCTGCTTACGCTCGATCAGCGAAGGTTCCGCCGTCCATGTCAGGAAGGCAGCCACATCGGCCGACATCTGCGGGATCGTTGCTTCTGTGCCGTCAGCATACGTCACCTGACCATCGAGCACCAGCGGCGGAGGCATGGCGATGTTCACGTTGGGAAAGTGCTTGTTGAAATAAAGGCCGGGGGGCGTTTCAAACCCGAGCTTGGCCGCCTTTTCGGGATCAGCTTCGCCATAGCCCACCAGCAAATCATAGACATAGGCGGACCCATCATGCCGTGCCTTGGTCATCAACGAAAGATCGGGCGGGATCGCGTTGTTGTTCGCAGCCGCGGCAGCGATGGCGTTGGGATAGGGACTCGGGAAGAAATCGACCGGCTTACCCGGCAGCGTGGTGGCTTCACCAGTGTTGGGATCAATCCCCGGCACGGTCCAGCTGTTCGCTTCGGCGTCCACTTCAGCTTCGGTGTAACCAAGCTGTTGGAGGTTGCGGAAGGCAACAAACTTGAGGCTGTGGCAGGCCGAGCAGACTTCCTTGTAGACTTGGTAGCCGCGTTGCAGCTGGCCCACGTCCCATTTGCCCATCGCGCCATCGAACGAATAGCCGCCCTCTGGCCCTTCGCCATGTTCATAGAACGCATAGGACGCCGGCTTTTCAGCCGGTGGACCAAAGGCAAAGTTGTAAACGCCGGGCACCAACGACCACAGCACCAGCACCAGCGTGATGGCGAGGCCTGCAATGATGCCTCCAAGACGAATAGACATGACCGAACTCTTTCTCGTTATCGGATCAAATAGCTTGGATACCGCCCCAGCCGATTACTCGGCCGGTTGCAGCGAACCATCGGGTAGCGTGCCAGCGTCACCGCCATCCACCGTGCCTGCGCGCGGTGCTTCCGTCGTTGCAGCCTTGCCCAGCACACCTTCGGTGATGGAGAAGGGCAACGGCTTTGGCACTTCGATCTGGCTGATGATCGGCAGGATCACCAGGAAGTGCAGGAAGTAGTATGCCGTGAAGAACTGGCTAAGCATGATGTACGGCTCTTCCGCGTGCGTCCCGCCGAGGTAAAACAGCGCTGCCATGGTCGGAACCAGACCAAACCAGAAGAACTTGCGGAACAGCGGGCGATAGTGGCCCGAACGCACCGGGCTCTTGTCCAGCCATGGCAGGATGAACCACACGAGGATCGATCCGAACATCCCGATCACGCCCAGCAGTTTAGCCGGGATCAGCACAATACCGGTAAACGGAATGGTGAGGTCGCCGGTGAAGGCGCGCAGGATCGCGTAGAACGGATAGAAATACCATTCGGGAACGATCAACGCCGGGGTCGAAAGCGGGTTGGCTTCGATGTAGTTATCCGGGTGTCCCAGCGCGTTGGGCAGGAAGAACACCATTGCGGTAAACAGAATCAGGAACACGCCCAGCCCGAAGCCATCTTTCGAGGTGTAATAGGGGTGGAACGGAACGGTGTCGCTTTCGCTCTTCACTTCCACGCCGGTCGGGTTCGACGAACCTGGAATGTGCAGCGCCCAGATGTGGAGGATCACAACGCCTGCAATCACAAACGGCAGCAGGAAGTGCAGCGAGAAGAAGCGGTTCAACGCCGCATTGTCCGGCGCAAAGCCGCCGAGCAGCCAAATCTGCAAGGGCTCCCCAACCAGCGGAATGGCGCCAAACAACCCGGTGATCACCTGCGCACCCCAGAAGCTCATCTGGCCCCATGGCAGCACGTAACCCATGAAAGCGGTCGCCATCATGAGCAAGAAGATCACGACGCCAAGCAGCCAAATCATTTCGCGCGGGGCTTTGTAGGATGAATAGAAGAACCCGCGGAAAATGTGCAGGTAGATCACGATGAAAAAGAAGCTCGCGCCGTTGGCGTGGGCGTAACGCAGCATCCAACCATAGTTGACGTTGCGCATGATATGCTCAACCGTGCCGAACGCCACCGTCGCGTTGGCAGCATAATGCATCGCCAAAACCACGCCAGTAATGATCTGGATCATCAGGCAAAACCCGGCGAGTACGCCGAAATTCCACATGTAGTTCAAATTGCGGGGCACCGGATAACCGGCCCCGACCGCGTTGTACACGAGCCGCGGAAACGGCAATTTCTCGTCAATCCACTTAGTAAAAGCGGATTTCGGTTCGTACTGCTTTGCCCAGGCGAAACTCATAGCGTTCTCTCGAAATGATCGATGTTACGGGTCGGGTCGATTGTCATTATAATTCAGATACGCAAGATCAGCCGATGCGGATGACCGTATCGGTCTTAAACGCGTATTCAGGAACAGACAGGTTCTTGGGGGCCGGGCCCTTGCGGATACGTCCGGCGGTATCATAGTGCGAACCGTGGCAGGGACAGAAATAGCCGCCGAAGTCGCCGCGGTCCTCGCCTGCGGCAGCACCCAATGGCACGCAACCAAGGTGCGTGCAGACGCCCATGGTCACGAGCAGGTTCTCGCTGCCGACAAGGGTCCGTTCAGCCAAGGTCTGCGGATCGCGCAACGAGCCGACATCGACCGCGTTCGCTTCCTCGATTTCCTTCGGCGTCAACCGCCGCACAAACAGCGGTTGCTTGCGGAAAGTGGTCTTGATCGCCTGACCCGGCTCAATCGCGCTGACATCAACTTCGGAGGTGCTTTGTGCAAGCACGTCAGCCGAAGGTGCCATCTGGCTGACCAGCGGGAACAGCAGCGATGCGCCGCCAACCCCTGCCGTGCTCAGCGCAGCAATATGTATCCAATCGCGGCGCCGGACGCCATCTGCGCCATCCAGCATATCTGTGGCACCTGCGGGAGTGGAGGCACCGCTCATGTCAGCCATCGTCAAATACCCTGCTCGTATTGCCGCGCAGGAGAAACGCCCGGCGCGGCGTGATGTTCCAATTCCGGTGGCAAAAGCCTCCGGCCTGATCCGTCAGATTGATCCCCGCTTCGATCCAGATTGCGCCAAACTTGCGCAGTCCACCCGAAACTCGCGGCGGCAATTAACGGCAATCAACTCAAAATCCAACCGTGTTTTGATCAAGCCCTGTTCGCCAGCGTGCAAGTGCGGATCATGGCAGCGCGATCATACTGATCTGTCTGCCATAATTCGACTCGCCCGCTTGCGTTGAGCGACGGTAAGAGTGGTAACGCGCGATGTGTGAGAATGTATCCCGGCCCATATCCGCAATTTTGCTAAGGCCCGCAGCAGCCAGACGCGCAGCGATGAAGCCCGGCAGGTCAAAATGCCAGCGCGGGGTGCCTTCACGCGCGCGAGCCTCGGCAAAAAAAATTGCATGAGAGGCGTCAAAATTCTCGCGAAATGCAGCGTCGACTTCGTAACTGGGCTGCGCAATCGTCGGGCCGATGACCGCCGCGATATGCTCCCGCTGCGCGCCGAGGCGCTCCATCGCGGCGATGGTGTTTTCCAGCACGCCGCCTGCCGCCCCGCGCCAGCCCGCGTGCGCCGCGCCGATCACGCCCGCTTGGCGGTCGGCAAAAAGGATGGGGCCGCAATCCGCGGTGACGATGCCGAGCACAATGCCGGGGGTGGCTGTGACGAGAGCATCGGCAACCGGGCGACCTTCGGCGGCATCATCCCACGCGGCATCGACCACCACGACATCGGGCGAATGCACCTGATGCGGCGCGGCGAGCTGGCCGCCGGGGCGAATCGCTTCTGCCGCTGCCGCCCGCAAGCTGCGCACATCTGCCGAATCGCCCGGCCCGCCAAAACCGAACTGATGCACACCGCCCGCGCTGCCGAAAAAGCCGTGGGGGATGCCGTCCAGCAACGGTGAACGCTCAATCGCGAAGGGGGTCACATCACCCTTCAAGGCTGCGGCTGACCTGTTCGAACGTATCGCGCGACAGTTTGCCCGACGCCATGATCCGTTCCAGCTCGGCCTTCATCAACGCAGCGCGCAGCGGTTCAATCCGACGCCAGCGCCCCAGCGATGGCACGAACCGCGCCGCCGTCTGCGGATTGATCGGGTCCAGTGCGAGGATCACGTCAGCGACCATCCGATAGCCTTCGCCGCTCACCGCATGAAAGCCCTTGGGATTGCCCGCGAACGCCATGTGCAGCGAACGGACGCGGTTGGGGTTCTTCATGGTGAAATCGGGATGCTCGGCCAGCTTGCGCACTTGCGCGATGACATCGGGATGAAGCGACAGCGCCTGAAGCGTGAACCACTTGTCGATCACCAGATCATTGCCGGTGTAGCGTTGATAGAACGACGCCAGCCGCTCGGCGCGCTCAGGGCAATCGAGCCCGCACAGCACCATCAACGCGCCCTGCCGGTCGGTCATGTTGTCGGCGGCGTCATACTGCTGTGCGGCAAGCGTGGCAGCGCGGGCCGGGTCGGCCGCCGCGATCAGCACGAGCGCGGTGGTCTTGACCTTGCGCGCACCGCGTCCCGACGGATCATTCAGCGTAACCGCCGCAGCGCGGGCGTGGAGCGCTTGCAATTCGTCCGCCAGCGCAGCGCCAATCGCGGCCTTCAACCCCTCGCGAGCAGAGTGGATTGCGCCGGGGTCGGCCAGTCGCGCGCCGGTGGCCATGACTTCGAACAGATAGGTTTCCGATGGCAGCAGCAGCAATTCGCCGCGCATCGCATCATCAAGCGCGGTGTCGGCGAGGCTTGAGCGGAACGCACCGATAATCGCCGCCGCGCCTGCGGCTTGTTCAGCCGCCGACAATTCCCCGCTCGCCGTTCCGACAAGGTGGCTCACGGCCAGTTCCTGCAAGGCTTCGGACCGGGCGAAGGGATCATCATCCTGCGCCGCGAGGAAGACCAGGTCTTCGCGCGCCAGATTGCGATCGATCACCACCGGCGCGGTAAAGCCGCGATTGATCGACACCACCGGGTCCGCGCCCGTCAGCGGCAGGGTGAAGGTCTGTTCAGCCTCTGTCAGCACAATCAACTGTTCTGCGCCAAGCGCACCGGAGCTGCGCGAATGCACCGCCACCCGCAGGGGGATCGGCATCGGCAGCTTGTCGGGTTGGCCAGGGGTGGCGGGGACGGCCTGCTTGCAGGTGAGCGTCAGGGCGTCGCCCTCGACCGCTTGCGATACGGTAACGCGCGGCGTGCCAGCCTGCGAATACCACAGCCGGAACTGGGTGAGGTCAAGGCCCGCCCCTTCTTCGATCGCGCGGACGAAATCTTCGCAGGTGGCAGCCTCCCCGTCGTGACGGTCAAAATAGAGATCCGTCCCTGCGCGGAAGCGTTCGGCGCCGGCCATGCTGCGCATCATGCGGATGACTTCGGCGCCTTTGTTATACACCGTTGCAGTGTAGAAATTGCTGATCTCGCGGAAGCTGTCGGGCCGGATCGGGTGGGCGAGCGGCCCGCCATCTTCGGGGAACTGCGCCGCGCGCAGGATCCGCACATCCTCGATCCGCTTGACCGCTTCGCCCCGCATATCCTGCGAAAACAACTGGTCGCGCAGCACGGTGAAACCTTCTTTCAGGCTCAGCTGGAACCAGTCGCGGCAGGTCACGCGGTTGCCTGACCAGTTGTGGAAATATTCGTGCGCGATCACGCCTTCGACCGCGTCAAAATCACCATCGGTGGCGGTGTCTGGGTCAGCCAGCACATATTTGGTGTTGAAGACGTTGAGCCCCTTGTTCTCCATCGCCCCCATGTTGAAATCGCTGACCGCGACGATGTTGTAGAGATCGAGGTCATATTCGCGCCCGAACACCTGTTCGTCCCACGCCATCGAACGATGGAGCGATTCGAGCGCGTGGTCAGTGCGGCCCAAATCTTCCGCGCGCACCCAGATGTTGCATTCGACTTCGCGGCCGGAAACCGTGGTGAAAGGCCTGGAATTGGCAACCAGATCGCCCGCCACCAGCGCGAACAGATAGGACGGCTTGGGCCACGGATCATGCCATTCGGCCCAGTGGGTGCCATCAGCATTGTCGCCTGCGGCCACGCGGTTGCCGTTGCATAGCAGAACCGGAAAAGCCGCCTTATCGCCCGTCATCCGCACCGTATAGGTCGACAGAACATCGGGCCGGTCGGGGAAAAAGGTGATGCGGCGAAAGCCCTCGGCCTCGCACTGGGTGCAGAGCATTCCGCCCGAGGCATAGAGGCCCATCAGCTGGGTGTTGGCGGCAGGGTCAATCTGCGTGACAATGGCGACCACATGCTTGTCGCTCGCCAGCGTCACGAAAAGGTCGGAGCCATCCATCCGCCAATCTGCGGCCGGCGCGTCATCCACCATCACGCTGATCGCAGTGAGGCCATCGCCCTCCAGACGCAGCTCGTGGCTAGGCTCGGCTGCCGGATTACGTTCGACCTGCAAGATGGCGGTAATACGCGTCGCCTCCAGCCCGAGCTGGAAATCAAGCTTCGTCGTTGGCACCAGCCATGGG
>JANQTR010000102.1:10865-17659 GCA_030731635.1 Erythrobacter sp.
GCGGGCGATATTGCCTTTGGCGACCGCGCAGGCGTGCTGGCGGCCCTTGATCAAGCGAGCCACATCCTATCCTCTGTCCCGCCTGACCGGGAAAGCGGCGGCGATCCGGTGATTGATGCCTATGGTCATGCGCTGGCGGGCAAGGCGCTGTTCTACCTCTCGTCCACCGGGGTGTACGGCGACCGGCAGGGCGCATGGGTGGATGAAGCGACGCCGACGATTGCGCAAAGCGGCGAGGGGCGGAGAAATGCGCGGGCCGAGGCCGATCTGACTTGGCTGAACATGGGCGCGCGGGCGTTTCGCTTGCCGGGCATCTACGGGCCGGGCCGCAGCGCGCTCGACCGGGTGCGGGAGGGCAAGGCGCGGCGGATTGACTTGCCCGGTCAGGTGTTCAGCCGGGTGCATGTCGATGACATCGCCAGCGGCGTGGTCGCCGCGCTGGTGCAGGATGCAGCCCCCGGAGCCTACAACCTCGGCGATGATTTGCCTGCGAGCGGGAATGAAGTCACCGAACACGCCTGCCGCTTGCTGGGGTTGGACCCGCCGCCGCTGGAGACGCTGGAGCAAGCCAACCTGTCGGAAATGGCGCGCGGGTTCTATGCCGAAAACCGGCGTGTCGCCAATGGCAAGGCCAAGCGGGTGCTGGGCTGGCAGCCGAAATATCCCACCTATGTCGAAGGGCTGGATTCCTTGTTTGCGCCTCAGGCGCCGGCGGGCGCATCCGCGCCCTCCACTGCCGCGCCATAAGGCGCGACGGGCTGTCGCCCTTGCGGCCTTTTAGGCCGATCAGCGCCCCCGCTAATTACCGTTTCTGTTTTGACCGCAAGGCCAGCCCCATCCCCAACAGCGCCAGCGCGGCCCCGATGGCGGTGAGCATATTCCAGCGATAGCCTTCGAACACCGTCGACAGCAGCATCGCCACGCACACCGTGACAATGCTGTTATACGCCGTCCGCCCCGCGCCGATCTGGCGCACCAGGTTGTAGTGCAGCGGAAAGGTCACCACCGAACCGATGACCGCAAGGTAAGCCGTGCCCGCCCAGAATTGCCACGCGGTGGGGACGGGAGGCGGGCCGACGGTGATCAGCGCATAGGCAAGATCAAACAGCGTGCCATACAGCATCGCCCACGCCAGAAAGCTGACCATCGGCACCCCGCGCCCGGTCGGGTTAGCCTGCACCACATTGGCGATCGAAGCTGCCAGCATCCCGCCAATCGCCAGCACGATGCCAAGGCCCACATTGCCGTCCAACGGCGCCGCGCGCCATTCATGCAGCAGCAGCATCGCCACCCCGGCAATCGCCACCATGCTGCCGCCGATAAATCCGGGCTGCACCTTTTCACCGATGAAAACCTTGGCGAATACCGCATTGGGCACCATCAGCAGCGCAAACATCACCGCGACAATGCCGGACGTGATGTGGCCTTCCGCATGGTAGACGAACAGGAAGTTGCCGCTGAACTGCGCAATCCCGACGCCCAGCGCCAGCAGATGCTCAGGCCGGTTCAACCGCAGCCGATGGCCCATCACAACGGCGAGCGCAAACAGCGCCGGGGTTGCCAGCATGAAGCGGAAAAAAACCCCCCACGCGGCGGGCACGCCAGCGATTTGCCCGGTGATCACGAACCAGGTTGAACCCCAGATCGTGCCGGTCAACAGGAACGGGATCAGCACCCGGAGGCTTAACATCGAAGGGCCGGACGTGCTCGGCGCTGGCGCAGCGGTCATAGCGCGGCAATCGCCTTGCCCAGTGCGACCGCGTCTTCACTGCGGGTGTTCCACGCGGTGACGAAGCGGGCTGACGTCGCGCCCCAATCATAGAAGGCGAAATCCTGCGCCCTGAGCACCGCACGCTCGGCCTCGGTCAGGTGCACGAACAGCTCGTTCGCCTCGACCGGGTGGAGCAGCCGCTCGCCGCAGCCTGCCGCCACTTCGCGCGCCGCCGCATTGGCATGGGCCGCATTGGCGAGCCACAGCCCGTCATCCAGCATCGCGAGGATCTGCGCGGCAAGATAGCGGCCCTTGCATTGCAGGTGCCCGGCGCGCTTGCGGCGATAGCGCACTTGGGCAGCCGCCTCGGGATCGAACAGCACCACGGCTTCGGCCCCCATTCCGCCGTTCTTGATAAACCCGAAGGCGAGGCTATCGACCGGGCCGCTCGCGCTGCGCGCTGCGTCTTCGGGCGAACCACCCAGATGCGCCGCCGCATTGGCAAACCGCGCCCCGTCCATATGCAGGCCCAGCCGCCGTTCCTTGGCAAAGGCACCCAGCGCCGCCAGTTCATCCGGCGTATAGGCGCGGCCATATTCGCTCGCCTGCGTGATCGCGATGGCGTGCGGCTGCACCTGATGCACATCATTACGGATCGGATCGATGAATACGGCGATATCGGCGGGGGTCAGTTTGGCGCCCTCGCCGTCTGCCAGCATCAATTTCGCGCCATGGAGGTAGAAACCGGGCGCGCCGCCTTCATCCACCTCGATATGTGCTTCGCGGTGGCACACCACCCCGCCGTGGGGCGCGCACATGGTGGCAAGCGCAAGGCAATTCGCCGCCGTGCCCGTCGCCACCCACAGCGCGGCACATTCGCGCCCGAACAATGCGGTAAAGCGCGCATCAAGCTCCCCCGACAGCGCGTCGCCATCGTAAGGGTTATCGGGATGGTCCGCGCTGCGCATCGCCTCCCACAGCCGGGGATGGACGGCGGCGGCATTGTCGGACAGGAAGGGTTTGGCGAGGGTCATGGCCAACGCCTCTAACCGCCCGCGCGGGCATGACAAGTGGGAGCAGACCAGTATGGACGATCAAAGCCCAAAGCTGACAATCACGCACCATGTGGCGGGCCAGGGCGGCCGCTATGTCGCGGTGGTCGAAGCGGCCTCGGCGGAAGGCTATCTCGAATGGGAAACGGGCGGCTTGCAGGGTGAGCGCGAAGTGCGGATCGCGGCGCACACCATCGTGCCCCGCGCGATTGGCGGTCGCGGCGTGGCAGCGGCCCTGGTTGATCGCCTGATCGCGGATGCGGCGCGGCTGGGATTCCTGATCCGTCCGGATTGTTCCTACGTCGCCAAGAAATTCGCTGACAACCCGGACTGGGCGCCGTTCAAGGCCTAGGCAGCAACCCCATCAGGCACGGAATCGCGCGCCTGATCCAACTGCGAATAATCGGTTGCGGCGATGGTTTCGATCACGCCTGCACGCAAATCACGGGCCGCAGCCAAGGGCACACCATGCATCGCAAACGTCCCGCCTGCCAGCCCAAGATGCACCGTCGCATAGCCGCGCCGGCGCGCAATCGGCCCCTGCGCAATCTCGACCGAATGCAGTTTGAGCCGGGTGGCGATCTGGCTGGTGGGTGATAGCAGCCCGTGGCTTTCGAAGATTTGCGTCGCATCGATCGCGTGGCGGCGGAATTCCCAGGCATAAAGGTTCGCGCCCACCGCCAGCACCGCCAGCCCAAGCGGGATGAGAGCAAAACCAAACGGCGCAAAGATCGCCGTAGGGATCACCGCCAGCACGAACGGCAGCGAATCGGCAATCGCCTTGTCGGTGCGGTGCAGCTTGCTGGCGCGGTGCCAGCGGGTCTGGGTGTCGGGCAGCCGGAACCCTGCCGCAGCGACAATCGGCGCGATTTCATCCATCGTGGCAAACGGGGCGACCACGTGGCTTTCGTTCTTGTCGTCCTGCGCCAGGCTAACGAAATTGAGCGCGTGCCAGCCAAACCGATAGCGCATCAGGCCGGTGCCGATCACCAGCGCCTGTACCCGGTGTACGGGCATCACCACATCGGTGCGTGTGAACAGTCCGCGTTGCCGCCGAAACCCGCGCGGGCTGCGGGTCAGGGTAAAGCCCCAATCGCGCAAGAACGTGCGGATGATTCCGCTGGCCATGCCAACAACAATCAGGCCGAACAGCCCGGCAATCGCACCGGCAACCTGGGCATAGGCACCAAGGCTGGCGACAAAGCTGCCCTGTTCTTCCAGCCAGCTGCGCCACAGATCGACATTCCAGATGTCGATTTTGGTGACGTTATCGACATATTGCAGCAGGCCGCCCAGCACCGCGAACACAGCGAGCGAAAATTCGAACAGGCCGAAATTGATGAGCCGCCGCGGCCCCATCGCGAACAACACCTCGCCCTCGGCAGCCTCGCGGCGTTCGGGCGCAGCGGGATCGGCGGGGGCCACCGCTGCCTGGTCCTCGTCACGCCGCTCGCGCACCAATTGGCGCAGGCGTTCGCCTTCGGCCGTGCTGAGGTATTGCAGCGCCAGATCCTCGCCCGCGCCCGCGCCCGTTTCAAACTTGACCGACACCAGCCCAAACAGGCGCGGCAGCAGTTTGGCTTCAAGGCTGACGTCCTGAATCCGTTCATAGGGCACCGAGCGGGCCGAACGGCTCAGAATGCCGCTTTCCAGCCGGATATCCGCCTCACCAATGGTGTAGGTCAGCCGCCGCCAGCCGATGTAGCTTACTGCCGTGCCGATTACCGCCGCCGCGATCCCGACACCGATTGCGACCAGCAGGCGGCTCGACCCGCCGATGCCGGAAAAGGCAATCGCCAGCGCCGGGAAAATCGCACTGCGGACACTGCCGATCGCGCCAAGTACGACGCTGACCGGGGCAGTGCGTTGCGGCCCGCTCATCGATGAACCCTCACAGGCTTTCCCGGCGGATATGCGCGCGGATGTCTTCGCGCATCTCGCGCGCCAACGGCTCGCCAAGACCCGGCAGGGTGACCGAGGCATTGTGATTGCCAGCGGTATGCAGCGTCAGCGTGGCGATGCCGAAGAACCGCTCAATCGGCCCTTGCTCCACATCAATGTGCTGCACCCGGCTGAACGGCACCACCGTGTCCGACCGGAACAGCAAACCGCGCACCACCCGCAAGCGATCGGCGCTGATCTGGTATCCGCGCGCATTGTAGCGGCGGCTGGGAATGCGGATGATCAACACCAGCGCAACCAGCATCACCGCCCCGATGATGACGCCGGTCGGCACCAGCCCCTCGTCCCGCAGGGCCGCCTCAAGCACCAGCGCCCCGGCAAGGAAGGGGATCGCCATCAGCGTGGTCTGCACCCGCAGCGAATGGGCATAGTTGGGGTGCAGCCGGGTGAGCGCGCCATCATCAAGATCGCGGCGTTCGGCAGGGGTATTATCGGGGGTGAGGTCCATGGTGCTTTACTGGCGCAATACAGCGTAGCCGTGCAAGCGATTTTGCATGAGGCGCGCAGCCGCGCGGGTGAGCGCCTCCCCTAGCGCATTTATGAGGGCGACGGGCTGGCGCTGCGCCCCTAGAACCGCAGCAAATCAATTTTGGGAGAGCGACACATGACCATTCTGCATTCCAGCCTTGGCCCCAACCCCCGCCTGGTGCGGATGTTCGCGATTGAAAAGGGGCTTGAAGAAGGCCGCGATTTCACCCGCGTCCATTATGATATCATCACCGGCGCCAACCGGCAGGATGCAGGCTACGTCGCCAAGAACCCGCTTGGCACCACGCCGACGCTGGAACTCGATGATGGCACCTGCCTGACCGAAAGCTGGCCGATCTGCGAATTCATCGAGGAGCAGCACCCCGCCCCCAACCTGTTCGGCGAAACCGCGCTGGAGCGCGCCGAGGTGCGCAAATGGGTCCGGTTGTTCGATCAGGAAGTCGTCGTGCCGATGACCATGGGGTTCCGCGCCACCACCGGCCGCCCGATGTTCGAACCGCGCATGAGCGTCGTCTCACCCGAAGCAGGGGCAGAGCTGTCCGCGATGGCGGACGAGAAATGGCGGATGTTCGATGCGTTTCTGGGAGACAGCAACCACATCGCGCTGGGGCGCTTCACCTTTGCCGATCTGATCATGTTCGCCTTTGCCAATTTCGGCTTCACCGTGGGCTGGAAACTGCCTGAAGGGACGGACAATCTCGCGCGGTTCGTTGAAACGCACAATCAGCGAGCCTGCGCGGCGATCTGGCAACAGGCTGAGTAATGCCTGACCTTTCCGGGAAGGTCGCCATCGTAACCGGCTGCGCCAGCGGAATTGGCGCGGCCACCGTGCGGCGGTTGGTGGCCGACGGGGCGCAAGTGCTTGGCACTGATGTCGACGCGGCGCGCGGGGCGGCCCTGTGCGCCGAGGCTGGCGCGCTGTTTGCGGTGCAGGACGTGTCCGACCGGGCGTTATGGCCCCCAATCGTGGGCCAAGCGGTGGAGGCCTATGGACGGCTCGATATCCTTGTCAACAATGCCGGGATGGTGTCGGGCGCAGGCATCGGTGACCTTGATGACGATGCGATGTTTGCCGCATGGGACAGGGTGATCGCCGTCAACCTCAGCGGCACGATGGCAGGCTGCCGCGCCGCCATCGCCGCGATGCGCGCGAACCCCGGCGGCCCCAAAGGCGCGATCGTCAACATCGCATCGACCACCGCGATTGCGCCCCTGCCCACCGATGTCGGCTATTCAGCGAGCAAGGGTGCGGTGCGGGTGCTGTCGAAATCGGTCGCGACATGGTGCGCAAAAGCGGGCCTCAACATCCGCTGCAACACAGTGATCCCCGGCGCGACCCATACCGGCATTCTCGATGCGGCCGAACAGCAGATGCCGGGGTTGATCGCCGCGGTCGCCGCGACTTCGCCTTTGAACCGCCTCGCCGATCCATCCGAGACAGCCGCCGCCATAGCCTTCCTTGCCAGCGACGAATGCCCCTTCATGACCGGGGCAGAAATGCTGGTCGATGGCGCGGCACTGGCGATCCACCCGGGGTTTTAGCCCCAGTCCGTTCGTGTCGAGCGACCGGGATCAGTTTT
>JANQTR010000103.1 GCA_030731635.1 Erythrobacter sp.
GCATTATGTGATCCCGCTGGTGCGCACGGTGGGCGATGGCGGCGCTGCCCTGCGGCTCGCCCCGCGCGACGATAGCGAGGTGTTTGCGCGCCTTGCCCCTGCCAGCCGGTTTGAATTGCTCGATGTTGCAGGCGAGTGGGCATGGGGCTGCCCCGGCCCACATGGCCCGGCAGGCTGGTGCCGGGCGAGCGAACTTGCGTTGGTGAGCGCATAGCGAATGGCGATCCGCCTGTTCATCGACGGTGCGGCTGGCACCACTGGCCTCGAAATCCGCGAGCGTTTGCAGGGGCGCGATGAGTTCGAGATCATCGTTCTGGACGACGCCCAGCGCAAGAACGAGAGCGCCCGCTGCGACGCGCTCTATGCGTCCGACATCGCGATCCTGTGCTTGCCGGATGATGCAGCGAAAGATGCGGTGAAGCTGGCTGAGGGTTCCAGCACCCGGATCATCGATGCCTCCAGCGCGCACCGCGTGGCCGAGGGCTGGACCTATGGTTTTCCCGAACTGATCGGGCGTGAAAACATCGCCAATGCCCAATTTGTGAGCAACCCCGGGTGCTATCCGACCGGCTTTCTGGCGCTGGTCGCCCCGCTGGTACGCGCTGGACTATTGCCCGCTGACTGGCCCTTCACGGTCAACGCGGTGAGCGGCTATTCAGGCGGCGGCAATGCTCTGATCGCCCGGTTCGAGGCCGAAGGTGCACCCGCGTTCCGCGCCTATGGCTACGACATGGCGCACAAGCATCGCCCGGAAATGAAAGCCTACGCAGGCCTCAAACACGGCGTGATCTTCGCGCCCGCAGTGGTCCCGGCGTATCGCGGCATGGTCGTCGAGGTGCCACTCCACCTCGGCGCGATGCCGGGCGAGATAACCGCCGACAGACTGCGCGGCGCGCTAACCGAGTTTTACGCAGAATCGCCGATCATCGCGGTCAATCCCGACGCCAATACCGGCGAAATCCTGCTTGAGAGCAACGCATCGCCCACTGACTCGATGGCGCTCCACGTGTTTGGCAATGAAGGCGGCTGGCACGCTCGGTTGGTCGCGGTGCTCGACAACCTCGGCAAAGGCGCTTCGGGGGCCGCGATCCAGAACCTCAACATCATGTGCGGCCTGCCGGAGACCACCGGCCTGCGCCTGTGATCGCCGCGGCGCTGCTTAAAATATAGGCACAACGCGATCAGATGCTGTGCACCATTGCGCAGTGCACCATAATCTTGCTAACCGATCCCTTGCGGCGAAAGACACCCTTAGTCCGGCTTCATCAGACGGTAAGGATTGTTCAAAGCCTGCACCAACACAGCTTGGCATGATTCTTGTTACAATTTTGTCAGCAATCCAGTCAGGCGCGGATGGGGACAACGTGAAAAAGATCGAAGCGATCATCAAACCCTTCAAACTCGATGAGGTGAAGGAGGCGCTGCATGAAATCGGCGTGTCCGGCATCACCGTTACCGAAGCCAAGGGCTTTGGCCGCCAGAAAGGCCACACCGAACTGTATCGCGGCGCTGAATATGTCGTCGACTTTCTGCCCAAGGTGAAGCTTGAAGTCATCGTGTCCGATGATCAGGCCGAACGCGTGGTCGAAGCTATCGCCGCGGCTGCGCAGACCGGGCGGATTGGCGACGGTAAGATCTTCGTCACCGCGATCGAAAGCGCACTGCGCATCCGCACCGGCGAAACCAACGACGACGCAATCTGAATTCTGCGTCCCTCTCTGACCTGCCGCAAGGGCGGGCCAAACCACCCAAACGCCATAACCAATAAGTGGAGGCACCAAACAAATGTCGAAAGCAAAAGACGTCTTGAAACTGATCAAGGACGAGGAAATCGAGTGGGTCGATCTGCGCTTCACCGATCCGAAGGGCAAGTGGCAGCACCTCACCATGGTTGCTAGCGTAATGGGCGAAGACGAGCTCGAAGACGGGTTGATGTTCGACGGATCGTCGATTGCCGGCTGGAAAGCGATCAACGAATCCGACATGATCCTGAAGCCCGATCTTACCGAAACCTGGATCGATCCCTTCAGCGCCACACCGATGCTGATCATCAATTGTGACATCGTCGAACCTTCGACCGGCGACTGGTATTCGCGCGATCCGCGCACCACTGCCAAGCGCGCTGAAGCTTTCCTCAAGTCGACCGGCATCGGCGATACCGTTTATGTCGGTCCCGAGGCGGAATTCTTCATGTTCGATGATGTCCGTTTCGAAGATGGCTATTCCGGATCGGGTTTCTCGATCGATGATATCGAACTGCCGACCAACACCGCCAAGGAATATGACGGCGGCAACATGGGCCACCGCCCGCGTGCCAAGGGTGGCTATTTCCCGGTCGCGCCGGTCGATAGCGCGGTGGACGTGCGCGCCGAGATGGTTTCGACCATGCTCGAAATGGGCCTGCCCTGCGACAAGCACCACCACGAAGTGGCCGCCGCGCAGCACGAACTAGGCCTGACCTTCGGCACGCTGGTGCAGACCGCTGACCGGATGCAGATCTACAAGTATGTCGTGCATCAGGTCGCCCACGCTTACGGCAAGACCGCGACCTTCATGCCCAAGCCGATCAAGGATGATAACGGGTCGGGGATGCACACCCACATCTCGATCTGGAAAGAAGGCAAGCCGATGTTTGCCGGCAATGAATATGCCGGATTGTCGGAAATGTGCCTCTATTTCATTGGTGGCGTGATCAAGCATGCCAAGGCGCTGAACGCCTTCACCAACCCGACCACCAACAGCTACAAGCGACTGGTGCCGGGCTTTGAAGCGCCGGTGCTGCTGGCCTATTCGGCCCGCAACCGTTCGGCATCATGCCGCATTCCCTATGGTTCGGGCGACAAGGCCAAGCGCGTGGAATTCCGTTTCCCCGATGCGATGGCCAACCCCTACCTTTGCTATTCGGCGCTGCTGATGGCGGGTCTCGACGGGATCGAGAACAAGATCCACCCCGGTGAGGCGATGGACAAGAACCTGTATGATCTGCCCCCGGCTGAACTCGCCGAAGTGCCGACTGTGTGCGGTTCCTTGCGCGAAGCGCTGGATTCGCTCGCAGCCGATCACGAATTCCTGATCAAGGGCGACGTGTTCACCAAGGACCAGATCGAAGCCTATGCCGAACTCAAGTGGGAAGAGGTGATGCGCACCGAAACCACGCCGTGTCCGGTCGAATACGACATGTATTACAGCATGTGAGTTGCGGGTGAGGAGCCATCTGGTCCCTCGCCTCCCCACGTATGTTATTTGCGGCCGCACTGCTGCAAGCCATAGTTGGGCCGTCCGGGAAACCGGGCGGCCTTTGGTTTTGTGCGGCGCTTCACCAATATCCACCGAGCCGCTAAGGCCAGCCGAGCACCTCTGCGCAAGGGACACAAATGACAAACTCGATCCTGCTGGTGGCCGGAGGCCTCGTGCTGCTTGGGCTGGGCGGTGAATTGCTGGTGCGCGGCGCAGTAGGGATGGCGGCCCGGCTGGGCATCTCGCCGTTGCTCGCGGGGCTAACGATCGTCGGGTTCGGCACGTCGATGCCCGAACTTGCCACCAGCGTGCAGGCCGCGCTGGGCGGAGCGCCGGGGATCGCGGTGGGCAATGTAGTGGGGTCAAACATCGCCAATATCCTACTAGTGCTGGGAGTTTCAGCGCTGATCATGCCGCTGGCAGTCAATCCTGCGTCGTTCCAGCGGGATTCGATCGCTATGGGGGTCAGCGCGCTGCTCGCCACCGGCGCGGTTCTGCTTGGTGTGATCGGCGTGATGCCGGGCTTGGCGCTGGTGGCGTGCCTCGTCGGCTATATCTGGTGGGCCTACAAATCCGAAAGCGCTGCCAGTGATGACGAATGTCACCGCCACGAGGCCGAGGCGGAAGATCGCCCCGTCCCACCCAATACCGGGCCGGTGATCCTCGGCGGATTGATCATTGCCGGGCTGGCCGCAGCGATTTTCGGCGCGGGCCTGCTGGTTGACGGCGCAACCGTGCTGGCGAGCGCGGCAGGGGTTTCGGAAAGCGTCATCGGGCTCACCGTGGTCGCGGTTGGAACGTCCTTACCCGAACTAATCGCCTGCGTAATTGCGGTGCTGCGCAAGCATGCCGACGTGGCGCTGGGCAATGTCGTGGGCTCGTGCATTTACAATCTGTGCGGCATCCTTGGCCTTACTGCGGTGATTCATCCGATTGCCGTGCCAGCCGAAATCGTCGGGATCGATATCTGGGTCATGCTCGGTGTGACAGCCTTGCTGATCGTGCAATTGCGCAGCGGTTGGCGGCTTTCGCGGATCGAAGGCGCTATTCTGCTGGCGCTTTACTGTAGCTACACAGTGTTTCTGGCCCTGCGATGAGGCATTCTTGCAACGCTTGCGCCCAAGCTGCCCTGAATCCCGTTTTTTTGAATTGTCACAACGCGATATCCCTTTAACAAAGGGGCTAGTGAGATTTTGTAACAATTTCCGAAGGGGGAATCATGAACACGTCGAACACACGCCGCCGCAACCTTTTGCTCGGCAGCGCCACGCTGGCTTTGTCGATCGCTGCAACGGCCACTCCGGCCCTCGCCATTGTTCCGAATGAAACCACCGATTCCGAAGCAATCGTCGACACCGACGACGAATTTCGCGGCGTTGGCCAGTTTTTCCGCGCCGACGGCTTTGTCTGCACCGGCACGCTAATCAATCCGCGCACCGTGCTGTTTGCGGCGCACTGCGTGAATGATCGCCCGGAAACTGACTACAACGCAGACAACATCCCGGCCGCGTTCTCGTTCAATGTGAACGCCCTGCCTGGTTTCCAGAACTGGTTTGCCAACAACTTCGCCAGCAACCCCGATCTGGCCGTGTTCAACATCAACCGCATTTTCTACGATCAGCGTTCGTTGCAGGATGCCTTCGGGCTCGGCTTTATCGAAGCTGATATCGCGCTCGCTTCGCTGGATACGCCAGCAGCTGGCATCCCCACCTGGGCACTGCTGTTCAGTACCTTGCCAGCACCCAGCTCGATTGATCCGGTGACCGGCACTGGATACCACGTCAACATCGTCGGCTACGGTGGCACCGGTAACGCAACGCAGGGTCCGATTGCAGGCGTCGATTTCCGCCGCCGTGCGGCCGAAAATATTCTGGGCGGGTTCTTCTCGCTCGATGATCAGGATAACGTGTTGTTCGGCCCTGGGCCGGACACCTTCCCGCAGAACCTCTACCAGCTCGACTTTGATTCGCAGAACCGCGATTTCTTCACCGACATCAACGTCCACCGTGACGATGCGCTGCCCAACGAAGGCACCACGGCAGGTGGCGACTCGGGCGGTCCGTTGATCCTTGATGCGGCAAACAACACGCTGTCGAACGAAGATCTGGTGATCGGCGTGCTGTCGGGCGGTTCGCGCTTCTTTGGCGGCGGCCAGCCGTTCAGTTCGATCGGCACCACCAGCTTCTACCAACCGCTGTCGCTGTATTGGCAATACATCACCGCGACGAACCCCTACCGCTATGTCGGTGCGGTCGCCGGTGACGGCAACTGGGAAGACGCGAGCCGTTGGACCACGCTGCTGGACCCCAATTACCGCGTGATTGATGCAAACGGTCAGGTTGTGAACGGTTTGCCGACCACGCCAGAGCTTGGGCCGAACGGTACCGGTGGCGATTTCGGTGCGATCTGCGTTGAATTCGAAGGTCCGGGTGATAGCTGCACCGATCTTGCCACGGGGGAGACGATCGACACCTCGCCGGCGTCGGCGACCGCAGTTGAACTTGCCAACAATCGCGCCAGCGTTTCGCTCAGCGACATCACCGGCACGGAAACCACCTCGCTGCCGGGTGAAGCAACCTTGCTCGATGGTTCGGAAGTGACCTCGATTACCACCCAAGCGGTGCTGTCGACCGAAGTCGCGGCAATCAGCGGGCGCGCCTCGCTGAACTCGGAGATCCAATCGCAGGAAAGCGGCCCTGCCACCCTGCCCGCCCCGACAATCGCCAATGGTCTGCCAGGCGCAACCGGGTTCATCGCCAACAACATTGATGCGGTCACCACCGATACGGTCCGCGTCGATCCGCGCTATTTCGATGTGACCCTCAGCCAGGCTGGCACCACCACGCTGAGCAGCGAAGTTACGATCGACCGGCTGACCGTTCGCGGCGCAGCGGGCCTGACCGTTGCTGCAGCGGGCGACCTCACCTCGCTGATCGACATCAACCAGTTCGGCGGCGTTGTGAACGTCAATGGCGGCGTCACATCGGTTGGCGATTACACGCTGTTTGCTGGCATGCTCAGCGGCACCGGCACGGTCACCGCGCCGTTCCTGACCAGCATTACCGGGGTGTTCTCTCCCGCCACGATGGGCACCACCGGCACGCTGTCGATCGATGGCAACCTGGTGATGTCGTCGGGCACCACCTTCCTCGTCGATCTGGGCAATAACGGCATGTCCGATCGTCTGGCGGTGAACGGCATCGCCAATGTTGGCGGGATCGTGAACATCGGCAGCGCGATTACCCAGCAGGTCAATGGATTGGGTCAGCGCTTCACCATCCTCACCGCGACCGAGGGTGTATCCGGCACCTTCACCGAACGCGCGATCTCTTCAATCCTGAGCCAGAACTTCATCTATCAGGACACTGCTGTCCTGCTGGAAATCGAAGCTGCCAGCTATACGTCAGTGATCGATCCGAATGATCCGGTGCAGGTGGCCTATGCCCGGCTGTTCGATGACAACCGTGGCAATACGGCGCTCAATGATCTATATGATCTCGACTTTGCCAGCACCGACACGATCCGCAGCACCTTCATTGGCCTTGCACCGGTCAACGAGCAGGCCGTGCGGTCGCTTTCGGGCCAGACCATCAACCTGCTGCAGAACTTCAACGACATGCGCCTGCGCGAATCCGACCGGAGCAAGGCAGGCGGCACCATCGCGGTGACCGGCGCGCCGCTGAATGTGTTGCAGGCGGGACTGTCGCCGGTTGGCCAGCCATTGGGCGGTAACCTTTCGGCGCTGCAAAGCGGCGCTGACGATACCCAGGTGACCGAAGCTAATCTGCCCGAAGACGTGGCGATCTTCCTCGCGGGTGGGCTGGTGTCGGGCGATGTCAGCTCGTTGCCGGGCTTTACGGCGGAAACCGATATTTCGGGCTTTTATGTGTCGGGCGGGTTGGAATTCTACCCGAGTGACAACACGATGGTCGGGATTTCGGGCTTTTACAGCTCGCTTGATGCCGATACGCCACTGGGTCAGCGGGTCGACAACGATACCTATGCGGCATCGCTGTACCTGCGTCACAAGTTCGATGGCGGACCGGTGATTGATGGTCAGTTCACGCTGGGCAGCGTCGGGTTCGATACCCAGCGCGATGTGCAGTTCCTCGGCACCTCGCAAACTCTGACATCATCGTCTGACGATCTGCTGGTGTCTGGCGCACTGGGCCTTTCGTATGATCTGGAAAGCAGCATCGGTACGATCTCGCCCGGGATTGAGGCGCGCTATGCCAGCGTCGATCTGGCGACCGTGCGCGAAACTGGCGGTGTGCTCGGGCTGACAGTTGCGCGTGAAAACTTCACCAGCACGCAGGCGCGCGCCGGGTTCGACTACGAAAAGCAGACCGACTTTGTGCAAATCAATGCCAACGCGCAGCTGGTGTGGGAATTTGAAGATGGCCCGCAACTGCTTGCCGCCAACTTTGCGCAAGGCACAGGTCCGAACGTGAACTTTGCGCTTGATACTGCCGATCACACTTGGGTCGAACTGGGCGTATCAGCCACTCTTGGTGACGGACCGTTCCAGGTGGGCGTCGGGTTCGATACCACAGTCGGCCGCGATACGGCGAACGCGCGGGTGTTCCGCAGTTCGGCAACCTATCGCTTCTAAGCCATCGGTTGACGCAAAGATCGAGGGGCGCTCGCAGCGATGCGAGCGCCCCTTTTGCTTGTGCGCGGCGCCGGGCCAGTTCGCCGTGGCTCCACCCATGTGCATTTCACCAATGATTTAGGCGATTTTCCAACGCCATCCTGATCGGGTGCTGCTTGGTCCAAGCAAGGGTTTTAGTGGTGCCCCGGTTAGGACCCGCAAACCCGAACCTGATAAGTGCTTTTATCAAGCCGCCAACCGCATTTTCCTACTCGGAAAATTTGTGCCTAATCCTTGCGCCTCGCTTTGCCGCACACCAACCATGAGGCCCTGCCATGCTGCACCAATCCCCGAATCCGCTGCTTGCCGTCATCCGCCGCCTGATGGGCGAGGCTGCAACGAACACCGCAGAGCCGCCAGCGACTTTGCTGCCTTCGCCTTCGGCTGCAGCTATCAGCCCGGTCGGCGTTGCTCTGATCAAACGATTCGAAGGCTGCGCGCGGCTGCGCGCCGATAGCATGGTAGCGGCCTACCCTGATCCTGGAACAGGTGGGGAACCATGGACCATCGGCTGGGGG
Source organism: Erythrobacter sp. (assembly GCA_030731635.1). GTDB lineage: Bacteria > Pseudomonadota > Alphaproteobacteria > Sphingomonadales > Sphingomonadaceae > Erythrobacter. Next base: position 8,407 of record JANQTR010000103.1, read on the forward strand.
GCCACCGGGCGCGATCATGTCCACGGCGGGCGGATTGGCCCACAAACGGTATGGACGCAGCTTCAATGCGATGACAGGCTGTCGCAGGACCTGCTCCGCTATGCCGCCGATGTTGCTCGCGCCTTAGGCAATGCCCCTGCCACCCAGCCGCAATTCGATGCAATGGTCAGCTTCCACTACAACACCGGTGCGATTGCCCGTGCAACTTTGACCCAGAAACACCGCGCTGGCGATTATCAGGGGGCCGCGCGCGAATTTGCCCGCTGGAACCGTGCAGGTGGCCGGGTGCTTAAAGGCCTCGTCCGCCGTCGCGCCGCCGAGACAGAATTGTACCTCAGCAACGACCAATAGCGCCGTGCAACTTTTCCTCCACAAGGCCAACCGCAACGCTGCAGGCGTGAGGATATCGCGCGCGGGTGGCGTGCGGATTGATCAATAATCCCGGCTCACTTCGGCCAGGACACTATCACGCCCGATGGTCGATACCGTGCCCAGCAGCGATAGCCAGCTGGTAATCCGGTATTCGACCTGGGTCGCGCTATACCCGCGCCCGTCGGTCACCAGTTCGACATAAAGGCTGCGGGTGATGTTCTTGCCAATCGCGATCCCCGTGCCGCGCCCGATCAACGGATCGGCACTGATGATTCGCAGCTGATCCAGCCCGATTGACCGGCGCAAGCTTCCGATCGGGTCGAGCCCTCCTCCTCCGCTCTGTAACGCCGCCAACGCCGTCGCCAGCTGCAACGCATCCGTCGCCGATAGCGATGTGACCGATCCGCCGAACAACAACCGCGCCAAAATCTCCTCTTCAGGCAGCGCCGGGTCGCTGGAAAAGGTGATCGCCGGCGACTGCGCATTGCCGGTGATCGCGATATCGACATTGGTGCCGTTGCGCGATGTTTCGGCAAGGATATCCAGGCGCGGGTCGATCGGCCCATTCGCATCAAACAGGATGCGGCCACGGGTCAATTCGAACCGCGTGCCTGCAAAGGTGTAATCGCCGCGCACCAGCCGCGCGCTGCCGCCAATGCGTGGATCATTCACCGTTCCGCGCAGCGTGATGTCCACGCCCCATTCGCTTTCGAGCCCAAGGCCCTCCACAGCCACCCGGCCCGGCGCCGAAGCATTGACCAGATACCGCCACGCGCTGTCACGCGCCGAGACCTGCGTGCGTACAGCCCCAGGCTCACCATTGATTTCCCGTGTGGCAATCTGCGGCAGTGCGAAATCTTCAGCCGCAGTTCCCAGCGCCCAACGCGCGCGGTCGATGGTGACACGCCCGGCAATCGTCCCGCCCAGCCCACTCGACACGATCCGCAAGGGGCCAGTAATGGTCGCCTGAAGGCCGTTCGCGTCAAGCAGCCGCGCACCCTTGACCGCCGCGCGCAGATCCAGCTGCGGCCCACGCGCCGCGCTCATCCCGGCCAGATCCACCGTGCCGCTACCGGTGATGGTACCCCCGCTGCGGGTCTCACCCGCAAACCGGCTGAGTTCCAACCGCGACCCGGAAAACCGCCCCCGCGCCGATACCTTGTCGACCCGGGCGCCAATCAGCGGGCTTTCAACCGTCAAATCATCGCTCGCTACCGTACCGCTGATCCGGGGAGCGTCCAGCGTGCCGGTCGCCCGCGCAGCAATCGCAATCGGCCCGGTCAGATCGAACGCCTCAACCCCCGACAGCCGCCACAGCGTCTCCGCCGCCCCGGCACATGCGAGCCGCGCATCAAGTCGCCCGCGCATCAGCCGCCGGGTCAGGGTGCCATCATCGCCCAGCCCGGTGATTGCCATCGACACATCCCCGCGCCGCACATCGCCTTCGAGCAAGCGACCCGCTGCGGTCAGGCGTTCGCCCGTCAGATCAATCACGCCCAGCACATTGATCGGCTTGGACGACAGCACCAGCCCTGCCCGGCTGAACCGGTCCACCCGCACACGCGCAGTGGCGATTGGCGCGGCGCGGCCCTGCTGACGGTAATCAATAATCCCCGACAATCGCCCACCCAGCCCCAGATTTGCCCCCACCAAATCAAGCAGCCGCAGCGGCATCCGTGCCAGCTTTGCCTCCAGCGCTGTCTCACCGCCGCCCAGCGTGCCCTCAATAATGGCATTGCCACCAGCAAAGCTGACCTGCGCAGGCGCAAGCCGCCAGCCGCCATCATCTTGTGCAGTCACCACGGCGCGGCGCGGCATGCGGATCGCCGACCCGCCATATTCCCCGCGTGCCACTGCGGCAATCTGGCCGGGTGCAACGGCAGCATCGAAATTGAGCGCAAAGCGATCCGCGCGCCGTCCGGCAATCGTCCCGCTCACTGTGCCGCGCCCATTGGTGATTGCCGCCGTGGCAGTCAGATTGGCCAGGCTCAGCCCGCCATATTCAAAGCCGTTCGCGCTGATATCGGCATCGAGAGAAGCGGTTCCTGCGGCAAAGCGTCCGGTGGCCTTGATATCAGCGCGGGCGATGGTGATCGCAGCGTCCCCGCCAAACGCCGCATTGCGTGCGGCAAGCTGCGCTGCAAAGCCTACGCCGTCTGCCCCTTGTGGGCGGAAATTGACCGTACCGTTCACCCCGCCACCTGCCAGCTGCAGGTCGCCCGCCGCACCGGCATCACCCAGCGTTACCGCCCCGGTTACCGTAGTGCGGTATACATCAAGCCGGTTGATAGCGATGCGCGTCGGTCCGCCTTCGGGCAGGAACAATTCCAGCGCTCCATCGAACGGCCCCAGCAAGGAATCCCCCCTGACATCAAGGCCAAAGCCATCGCTGCTCGGCGCGAGCGCCACGCGCACATCCTTAAGCCCGGCAGCGGGATAGGGATCAGACAGCACCAGCACCGCACGCGGACCATCGCCAGCCAATTCCGCGTCAAAGGTGAAGGGGCCATAATCAGCCTGCCGCCCGCTGCCGGCAAGCGTAGTACGCGCACCCCCACTGCCGGCCACCACCTTGCTATCCAGCTTTGCATTCAACCGTGCCGAGGAAATCACGGTGTCGCGCAGCACAATCGGCTGGCCCGAACCCATGCCCAGCGCGCCGCTGATCCGAACCTGTTCGCCCGCCAGGTTGACGATGGTGCCATTGCCGATCTTATCCAGCACGCCCGCCAGATTGGCCCGCAAGCTCCACGGCACAGCGGGGCCGAATTTGGCGAGGATCTTGGCTGTGGCGGTCACCTCGCCCGCGCCATCAACCTTGAGCCCACGCGCGGTCACTGGGCCTGCAATCGCATAGGCACCGGAGGCCACATCGCCGCGCAGCGCCAGCACCGCCTCCAGCCCGGGAAAGGTAACGCGGCCATTGTCGGCATCCAGCCGCTGGCGAGCAAAATCATAGGTGAGCGTGCCGCCCAGCCGTCCGTCCACTAACCGCGGATCGGCCAGCGCAAGGCCGGTGGTCACTCGCTGGGCAGTGACCGACAATGGCACCGACAACGCCGTGCCATCGAAACTCGCCCGGCCTTCCTGCACCAGCCCGCTTGCAATAACGCCGCCGGCATCCAGCCGCACAACGTCGATCCGGTGCTTGATCGCCAGATCATCAAAATCACCGCTGAGATTGGCGGCGAGTTTTGCGCCTTCCAGCCGCACCGCTGTGCCCAGCAGATCGGGATCGCGCAAGGTCAGCATTACGCGCGCGCCATCCACCGCATTGTCAGCCAGATCAACCACCCCGCCGCCGCGCCAATCGAGCGCGTTGGAAACGGCGGCAGCGCGCCCCTCAATCACGCTATCATCCAGCGTGAACGATGCCGCGAGCGACAGGGTTTCGCCCAGTGCCCGCGTAGCTAGCGTGTCATCGCCCAAAAGCGGGCGTAACTGGCCCAGCACACCGTAACGGCCCGCATCATTAGTGATCTGGAAGGCCGCAACAGCTGGCGTGCGTGCGCCGCCTGTTGCTGGCAACCCGATCTGCCGCGCCACTGCCACACCGCGCCACCGCGCCCATGTCCCGTCTCCGGCGACACGCGCGCTGTAACCGCTGTTGAACCCTGCCAGCCCCGCCAGCACGCCGTCCGCCGGCGCAAGGTAGTCGGCTTCCAGATCGAAACGGTCTCCATCTGGCTCTGCGTCAACCAGCAACGCAATGCGGTCCTGCGCGCCCAACCTCGCATCCGCGTCAATCAGCGCGCGGCCTGCACGGATATCCACTTTCGCGGTGAGGTTGGCGCGTTCATCGCGCGGCGTTGCCACCCCTTTCGCGATGACCAGATCCTCGACCCTAAGGCTGTCGACGCGAATATCGAAATCGGGCAGCAGCGGCGCGTCAGGATCACCAGGAAGCAGTTCGGGCAGACGCGTCAACCGCCCGCGCCGCGTGGTCAGCTCGCGGATATCAAGCCCGCTCCACAGCCAACTGAGCGGCCGCCAGTGAAGCTCGACTTCGGGAATGGTCAGAAACACGCCCTTGGGATCGCTGACGGCAACTGTGCGCAGCACCGCCTTGCTGTAGATATCGCCTTCAATCCGCCCGACGGTGAAACGCAGGCCAGATGCAGGCGCAGCAGCGGCGATCTGATCGGCCACGAACCGCTTGCCAATCGGCGTGCTCAAAAACACGGCCACCAACACCAAGGGCGCCAGCAGCACCGCAATCAGCCAGCCCAGCCGCTTGGCCCAGCGCCGACGCGAACCGGATGCGGCCTGCGGCGACCCACCTGTCTGCGCCGCGTCTGCCTGTTCCACCTGCGCCATCAGAACGCTTGGCCAAGGCTGACGTAGACTACCACCGGGCTATCAAACGCGGTGGGATTAATCGGTGTCGCAACATCGACCCGGATCGGACCAAAGGTGGTCTTGTACCGGATGCCGACCCCGGCCCCAAAGCGGATATCGCCGAAATCCGGGGTTGAACCGCGCGCGACCGACCCGGCATCAATGAACGGCACGACTTCTATCGCGCCGCCGAACAGCGGCGTTGGTACCCTTGCCTCAAGCGCGAATTCAACCAGTGATGCGCCGCCGGTCGGGTTGCCCAGGTCGTCGCGCGGGCCAATGCCCTGAAAGCCATAGCCGCGGACCGAAGCCCCGCCGCCGCCATACAGCCGCCGCGATGGCGCAATGTCACCTGCCGCTGCGCCCTGAATCGTAGCGGCGCGCACGCGGCCTGCCAGGACAGTTGCCCCCAACGATCGATAGGCACTCCCATCAGCCTGCCCGCGCAGATAAAAGGTTTCTGACCCCTGTGAGCGCGCGGCTTCAGGCGCGAGGAAGATGGTCGCGCGGTAGCCTTGGGTGGGGTCGAGCAAGTCGTCGCTCGCATCCAGTGTGACACTGCCGAACAGCCCGCCGATCAGAAACGCCTGGCGCGGTACGACGCCGCCGGGCGCAATCCGCACATTGCGGTTGCGTTCATCCGTGTACAGCAGTTCGCCACCCAACTGCCAGCTCAGTGGTTTTTGGAACAGCAGGTTCGATACTTTTTCGAACGTACCGCGCAGACCAAACCCTCGTGAATCAACGGCTTGGGTTGTGATATCGCTGGCGAACAGATCAACTGTAAGCACCTGATCGCGGCCCTTGAAGTTGTTGCGCCGCACCCCAACACTGGCGAGTGCTTCGCGCGTTCCAAGGATGCCTCGCAACCGCAGCGCGCCTTCGGGCGGGAACAAATTGCGGTGTTCCCAGCGGCCTTCCAATTTGAAACCATCTTCGGTGCCATACCCGATTGCACCCGCGATCGTGCGCAAGGGTGCGCGTTCAAACCCGATATCAAGCGCCACTTCGCCCGGATCGCCATTTTGCGGCGCGCTGGTTTCGCGCGGGGTGATGGTGACGCTGGAAACAAGGCCGGTGGCGATGATCGCGCGGCGCAGGTCAACCTCAAGGCTTTGCTGGAACACGTCGCCGGGGTCGAACCGCGCGATGCGGGCAAGATGACGCGAAGAAAGGAATTGCGGATCGGTACTGATCACGCTGCCGAACACATATTTGCCGCCCGGCTGCACATCGAGAGTCAGGTCGCCTTCGGCACGGGCATGGTCGATCAATAGCTCGGGTTCATTAACTAAAGCAAAGGGATATCCGCTTTCACCAAGCGCGACGCGCAGTTCAATTTCACGTTCGGCGATGCGATCGGCGTAAATCGGGTCGCCCGGCTGGATACCGAATGCGGCGATCAATCGGCTCGCATCAGGCTCTGCCAAAGTTGGCAAAGCGCCAAGGTTGATCCGGCCAAATTTGTAGCGGGTACCGGGCAAAATATCGAACCTGACACTAGGTTCATCAGCAATATCAGATGCTTCTCCACTATCGCTAGCGTCGGCATCGTCGCGGGCGCGGCGTCCGCCAGATAGCTGGCGCACAATATCGCCGCCATAATAGCCATAGTTGCGCAGGATATTGTCAAGCAGCACTTCATCCGCGCGGGCCCGGGCGGCGACCTGCTGCACGGTTTCAGGATCATCATCATCCAGCGCGCGAAGTGTCGATAATGCCCTGAATCGCTGAATGAATTCAGTCCGTTCAGGGAAGGCATCCGGTGTCGGAACGGCCAGCACCAACGCCGAACCAACCGTTACCGGATCAAGTTCGGGCTGATCACCCAGCATCGGCGCAGTCAGGCTGGCAAGCGTTTCAAGCTGGGGGTCGGGTTCCAGCGGAGCGGGAAGATCCAGCGCGAAATCGGCGAAAACTGCGTCAAGATCGGGGGTCAAGCCGGGGTCTGAAGCAGTCAAGGCGGGGTCTGAACCGGTCAAGCCAAGGTCTGGATCGCGCAAGGCAGGGTCAAGACCGGCGCTGACATCGCCAATATCAGCCGCAAAAGCCGCTGGCTCGGCAACCCCTTGCCCGGCCCAGCTTTCGGGATCGCGCACCGCGTCTTCCGGGATCAGATCATCAAGCGATCCGTTCGGTTCCGGCGTTACCTGTTCAACCGCGCGAACCGCGACTGGCTCCTCAGCGGATTGCGCTGACTCCGGCCCACCATTGTCCGGCTCACGGCTCTTTTGCGCAGTCTGCTGGGCAACCGCCGGCGTGGCCGTTACCGCCAGTGCGGCCTGACCCAATCCTGCGGCAATCGCCAGACCGAGCGTTAAACTGCGGCGTGGTTCAGCTTTCCGGAAACTTGACAGGCTGGCCATCCTTGCCTCGGGCGCCGGCCAGCGACGCGTCCTGTGGTTGTCGCGGCGCGGTGGCTGCGGCAATCAGCCGGTTCTGGTCTTCGGGATCCATCAGCTGCCAGCCATCGCGGGTCAACCGTTCCATCGGGCGATAGCGCACCTTGTACTGCATCCGCGGGCTGCCTTCGACCCAATAGCCGAGATAGACGTAAGCCAGACCTTCGGCTGCAGCGCGGCGGATGTGGTCAAGAATGATGAAATTGCCCAGCCCTGCGCGGGTCGCGTGATCGGGGTCGTAGAACGAATAAATCATCGACAGGCCATCACCCTGACGATCGGTCAGACAAGCGCCAACCAGCCGGCCGGGGCGGCCGTCCACGCCGGGTTCGCGATATTCGGTGACGACGCTGTTGACCGGCGTGTGTTCGATCATGTCGGCGTAATCGAGTTCATCCATCGCCGACATGCCGCCATCGGGGTGGCGACTTCCAAGGTATTCAGAAAGCAATTCAAACTGTTCGTCCGTTGCCCAAGGGCGACATTCGGTCACCAACAAATCGGCGTTGCGTTTCAGATCGCGTTTCTGCGTGCCGGACGGCTGGAACCGGTTTGCCACCACCCGCACCGAAACACAGGCCTGGCAATCAAGGCACGACGGCCGATAAGCCACGGTCTGACTGCGGCGAAAGCCAATGCGGCCCAGCGCTTCGTTCAGCTGATCGGAATGCGGGCCCTTAAGCTCGGTGAACACCTTGCGTTCGCTGCGCCCCGGCAAATAGGGGCACGGTGCCGGGCTGGTCACAAAAAACCGAGGAAAGCGGATCGGGGCCGTCACGGGTGTGGCTTTTCCTTTGGGTGTGAATCGCACGGGGCAAGTGTTAAGAAAATCTTATGCCTGTACCTTCGCCCCGGTAAAAGTCCCTTAACCATCATTTACCGCGAAATATGCGCTGCCATGCACGGCCTGCCGCACATTGCCTATTCTCAGTGGCGCAAAGCGGGACGTTTCGCCGTCCCGAATGCGGGTCACGGCGTCAGGGTCAGGCCCTAACCCAGTTCAACCATCTGCACCAAATACCCCTTGGCCCGCAGGCCGGCGACCAACCGTTCGACCTGATCGGCATCGCGCGCTTCGCATTCGATGTCGGTGATCAAACCCTTGGCCGGCAGACTGGTGAAGATGCGTTGGTGATAGATTTCGATGATGTTGACGTTGTGTTCGTCAAACAGGCGCATCACCTTGAACAGCGCGCCGGGGCGATCCTGCAGGGTGATCCGCAGCCGCGCCAACCGCCCTTGCCGCGCCAGATCGCGCAGCAACACATTGGCCAGCAACCGCGTGTCGATATTGCCGCCGCACAGCGCCAGCCCAATGCTTTTGCCCGCAAACCGCGCCGGGTTGCTCAGCACCGCCGCCAAACCGGCTGCGCCCGCGCCTTCAACCACGGTTTTTTCGATCTGCAACAGCAACGCCACCGCCTTTTCCAGCGCGGGTTCATCCACCAGCAGTATGTCATCCACTCGCTCGGCAATCACCTTGGCGGTGAAATCGCCCGGCTGCTTCACTGCGATCCCTTCGGCAAGAGTATCGCCGCCGCACGGCAGGCTTTGGCCCTTGATCCGATCAAACATGCTGGGAAACAGCGCCGCCTGCACGCCGACCACTTCGATGGCCGGATTGAGCGCCTTGGCCACAGTCGCCATGCCCGAAATCAGCCCGCCGCCGCCAATCGGCGTGACGATGCAATCAAGGTCAGGTTTCACCGCAAGCATTTCGAGCGCAACGGTGCCCGCGCCCGCGGCCACATCGGGATCATCAAACGGGTGAACGAAGGTGAGGCTCAGCTCCGCTTCCAGCTTGCGCGCATGGGCATAGGCTTCGTCGAACGTCTCACCTTCCAGCACCACCTTGCCGCCGACGCTTTCGGTCTGCATCACCTTTACCGTGGGGGTGGTGCGCGGCATCACGATGGTGACTGGTACGCCCAACCGGGTGCCGTGATATGACAGACCCTGCGAATGGTTGCCCGCCGAAGCGGCAATCACACCCCGGCTGCGCTGTTCGTCATTCAGCAACAGCAGCGCATTCAAGGCGCCACGTTCTTTATAGGCGGCAGTGAATTGCAGGTTTTCAAACTTCAGCCAGATATCCGCGCCGGTAATTTCCGACAG
>JANQTR010000104.1 GCA_030731635.1 Erythrobacter sp.
ACCATAAGGCGCGCCAAAGGCTGAGTGTGTGAAAGCATTTGAAAAGGAACACACCCATGCGCACCGGACGATGGATCGCCGCCGGAATTGGCATTGCCGCTATCGGAGCAGCCGCCGTGTACGCCCAGTTTCGCAATACCGAAGAACCCGAATTCTCGCTGGTGCGCGCCGAGGGTGAATTTGAACTGCGCGATTACCCAGCGCTGGTCGTGGCGGAAGTCACCTCGTCAGGCGATCGGCAGCGTGCCAGCGGGGCGAGCTTCCGGCGTTTGGCCGCCTATATCTTTGCGCAAGATCGTCCGGAAGGCGGTGACAAGATCGCCATGACTGCACCGGTATTGCAGGACGAAACCCAGCCCGGTGAATGGCGGATGCGGTTTGTGATGCCCGCCAAATATACGCTCGAAACCCTGCCGCCTGCGCCTGCCGATATTACGCTGACGCAAGTGCCGGCGCGGCAGATGGCGGCGATCCGCTTTTCCGGCAATGGTGCGGAGCGTGATCTGGCGCTGATGGAGGCGCGCCTGCGCGATTGGATGATGGCGCAGGGCCTGATGCCCGCAGGCGAGGCCGAGTTTGCCTTTTACGATGCCCCGATGGTGCCCGGCCCGCTGCGCCGCAACGAGGTGTTGATCCCCGTTGCTGCTGATTAGGCGTCCACCATCCGTGCCCGCTCGCCATGGGCATCGCCGCCCGCTGAAACGTAGTCACGCTCCCACTGTTCAAACTCGCTGCGGCTGAGCAGATAGCGGGTGCGCGCTTCGGCAAAGCTGATTGCGTGTTCGCGGACGGCGCGCACAACATCGTCCTTGCGCGCCTTGGACCAGTGGACGCGGTGGTTGCGGGGCAGGCCGTAGCTTTTGATCGCATCGGCAATCGAAATGTTGCTGGGGTAGGCCATCACTGTGCTCCTCGTCGGTTGTTCGTCATCGCCCCCGATGGGCCGATTGTTGACGGGCAGACTTAACGAGGTGCTGCGGAACATGGTTAAATCAGCGTTCACAGCCTCTCCCGTTCCGCCTGTGCGACGAGCCGAGGGCAAAGTGTCGGACTGTTTTACAGGCAGTTGCGTTGGCTCCCGCAGGCTAACGCAAAAGGGGCGGCTCCTTGCCGGAGCCGCCCCTGATTTTGCGCCGCGATGCGGGCGCGTTTACTCGCCGGTCTTATCCATCGGCGCACCCATCAACCGCTGCATCAGATAGACATATTGCAGCGCCTGCAGCTTGGCGCGCTGATCATTATCGACCCCGCCAGAATGGCCGCCGGTGGTATCCTCATAGTAGTAGTAGGGCTGGCCGAGCGCCTTCAATTTGGCAGCACCCTTGCGCGCATGAGCGGGATGAGTGCGGTCATCCGCGGTCGATGCCCACAGGAACGGCGCGGGGTAATCCACGCCCGCCACGATCTTCTGATAGGGCGAATAGCCTTCGATCCAGGCGCGCTGTTCGGGGATGCGCGGATCGCCATATTCGCCGATCCACGAAGCCCCGCGCCCGATCAGGTGATAGCGCAGCATATCGAACAGCGGGATCTGCACGATCGCCGCGCCGAACAGGTCGGGCCGCTGGGTGAAAGCGGTGCCGACCAGCAAGCCGCCCTGCGATCCGCCCTGAATGCCGAGATGCTCTGGCGAGGTGAATCCGCGCTTCACCAGATCATCGCCCACCGCGATGAAATCGTCCCAGGTGCGCTGCTTGTTTTCACGGATCGCGGTCTGGTGCCAGTTCGGCCCGAATTCGCCCCCACCGCGCAGGTTGGCAAGCACATAGGCGCCGCCGCGTTCCACCCACAGCTTACCGGTGCTGCCGAGGTAACCGGGCAGGCGCGCGATCTGAAAACCGCCATAGCCGGTCATCAATGTCGCGGTATCCCCGCCCATCACCATGCCCTTGGGCTTGACGATGAAATAGGGGATTTTCGTCCCGTCCTTGCTGGTCGCCTCGTGCTGTTCAACCTCCATCCCGGCCGGATCAAAATAGGCGGGGCTGGTTTTGAGCACTGCCGGATCGGCGCTGCCATCGGTGTAATAGAGCGTGGTCGGATTGAGGAAATCGCTGACCGTATACATGATCTGGTCAGTTTCGTCCGAGGAGGCCGCAATGCCGAGCGTCGCGTTATCGGGCAACGCCACCTGCTTGCTGACCCACTTGCCGTCTACGAAATTGAACTCCAGCACCTTGCCGACCACATTGTCGAGCAGGGTCACAAACAGCGCGTTGCCGGTGATCGAACCGCCTTGCTTGGTCTGGCGTTCACCCGGCGCCCAGACCGGCGTCTTTTTCGCGCCATTGGGGTCTGCCTTCCATTCCTCCAGATCAACCGCAATCAGACTGTCAGCGGGGAAGGTCTGGCCATCCACTGTCCAATCAACATCGGTCGAATAGAGCAGGTGGCCATCAACGATGCCGTAAGGCGATGCCTTTTTGGGGATGTCGAGCGGCAACCATTCGCCATCCTTTTCGACATAATACAGGCTTTCGTGAAAGCTGATCCCGCGAAACGCGGTGCGGGCGTGGATCGTGCCGGTATTGTCGCGCAGCAGGCTGGCGCTGGCCCAAACGTCAGTGGCTTCACCGCGGAAGATTTCTGTGGCGTCGGCAATGTCGGTGCCGCGCTTCCACACCCGGCTGGTGAAGGGATATTCGCTTTCAGTCAGCGTGCCTTCACCGAAATTGCGGCCCACCAGCAGCGTATCAGCGTCGATCCACTGCACGCCGCCTTGGCTTTTGGTATCGAGCACGAAGCCGCCTTCGACGAACTGTTTCGTGGTGGTGTCAAATTCGCGCATGATCGTGGCGTCTTCACCGCCATCGGACAGCGCGATCATGCACTTGGTGAGCGCAGGCGGCAGGCAGGTTGAACCCTGATAGACCCACTCCTTGCCCTCGGCCTTGGCGAGCGCGTCAACGTCGAGGATTACGTCCCATTCCGGCTTTTCGGTGCGGTAGCTTTCCAGCGTGGTGCGGCGCAGCACGCCCTTGGGGTTCGCCTTGTCCTGCCAGAAATTATACAGGCCATCAGGGCGGAAGCTGACGAAGGGGATGCGGTCTTCGCTGTCGAAAATCGCCAGCGCCTCGGCCTTCAGCTGGGCAAAGCGCGGATCGGCTTCGAACGCAGCAAGCGTGCGTTCGTTTTCCTTCGTGACCCATTCCAGCGATTCAGGGCTGCGGGCTTCTTCCAGCCAGATGAAGGGGTCTTGCTCAGGGCCGGGGACACCATCGACAGGGGTTTCTTGCGCAGTTGCGCCCGTGGTTGCGGCGACCGTCATTGCGAGCGCCAATGCGAATGTGGAGACAAGTTTCAAGCGTCCTCTCCTTCGGGGAAATGCAGACCGCGTTTGTGCCGGGAGAGCGCGGGAAAGGGAAGGGGATACAAACAAAAAGGGCGAGCCATTGGCCCGCCCTCGTTGTGCGTTCGTCGATTGGCGAAGCGCCGTCAGCCCTCAACATGCTCCGCGAGCACGGTGAGGCCATTTTCGTTCACTTCGGCAAAGCCGCCGCGCACCTGAATGATTTCAGGCGCGGCGTTTGCGGTGGTGAACACCTGCACCGCGCCGTCGCGGATGGTCGACATGAAAGGCGCATGGCCTTCCAGCACGCCAAATTCGCCTTCCGTGCCGGGGACGACCACCATGTGGACTTCCTCGGAGCGGACGAGCTTGGCGGGGGTGACGAGTTCGAAGTGGAGGGGCATGATGCCTTACGCCTCTTCGGCCATCTTCTTGGCCTTTTCGATCACCTGATCGATCCCGCCGACCATGTAGAAGGCGCTTTCGGGCAGGTGATCATATTCGCCGTCAACCACCGCCTTGAAGCTCTTCACGGTGTCTTCCAGCTGCACGAACACGCCCGAAATGCCGGTGAAGACTTCGGCGACGTGGAACGGCTGGCTGAGGAACTTCTGCAGCTTGCGCGCGCGGGCGACGATCAGCTTGTCCTCTTCCGACAGTTCATCCATCCCGAGGATGGCGATGATGTCCTGCAGGCTCTTGTACTTCTGCAAGGTTTCCTGAACGCGGCGGGCGGTTTCGTAATGCTCGTTGCCGACAACGCGGGGCTCAAGCACGCGCGAGGTGGAGTCGAGCGGGTCAACCGCCGGGTAGATGCCGAGTTCCGAAATCGCGCGGTTCAGCGTGGTGGTCGCATCCAAGTGAGCGAACGAGGCAGCAGGCGCCGGGTCGGTCAAATCGTCCGCGGGAACGTAGATCGCCTGCACCGAGGTGATCGAACCCTTGGTGGTCGAGGTGATGCGTTCCTGCAGCTTGCCCATGTCGGTCGCCAGCGTCGGCTGATAACCCACCGCCGAAGGAATACGGCCGAGCAGCGCCGACACTTCGGACCCTGCCTGCGTGAAGCGGAAGATGTTGTCGACGAAGAACAGCACGTCCTG
>JANQTR010000105.1 GCA_030731635.1 Erythrobacter sp.
GCGGGGTCTGGATCGTGGAGAGTTCGCGCAGGCCGCTCATCGCCATTTGCAGCGTACGCGGGATTGGTGTGGCGGTGAGGGTGAGAACGTGGACGTCGGCGCGAAGCTGTTTCAGCTTTTCCTTGTGAGTGACGCCGAAACGCTGCTCCTCGTCCACGATCACAAGGCCTAGATTTTTGAACTTTGTGTTCTTGGACAGGATCGCGTGGGTGCCTACTACGAGGTCGACCTGCCCGTTTTCCAGCCCTTCACGGGTTTCGCCGGCTTCTTTGGCAGACACGAGCCGCGACAAGCGCCCGACTTCTAGTGGGAATCCGGCAAAGCGTTCGGTAAAGTTCTGATAATGCTGACGGGCTAGCAGCGTGGTGGGGGCTACGATAGCGACCTGCTGACCTGCCATTGCCGCCACGAATGCGGCACGCAAAGCCACCTCGGTCTTGCCAAAACCGACATCGCCGCAGACGAGCCGGTCCATCGGGCGGCCGCTCTCCAGATCGCCAAGCACGTCGGCGATGGCGCGTTCCTGATCCTCGGTCTCCGACCACGGGAAACGGTCGACAAATTGGTTGAGGGTTGCATGATCGGTCGCCAAAATACTCGCCTGCCGCAGCGCGCGGGCGGCGGCGACCTGCATCAACTCGCCAGCGATGGCCGTGATGCGTTCCTTGAGCTTGGCGCGGCGGCGTTGCCATGCCTCGCCGCCAAGCCGATCAAGCGGCACCGCCTGCTCGGACGAGCCATAGCGGCTGAGGACGTCGATATTTTCTACCGGGATGAACAGCTTGTCCCCGCCCGCATATTCGAGCGCGACGCAATCATGCTGGCTTTTGCCCACCGGAATGGGTTCGAGCCCGAGATAGCGCCCGATCCCGTGTTCGATGTGCACCACCAGATCGCCGCGCGATAGCGCCTGAAGTTCGGCGAGGAAGGCATCGGAATCGCGGCGCTTCTTTCTACGGCGGACCAATCGGTCGCCGAGCACGTCGGCTTCGGTGATGAGATCAAGCGTATCGCTGGCAAACCCTGTTTCGAGCGGCAGGACGACCACGGCGGCACGCCCCTTGGCTGCCAACCCCAGCGCCTGCTGCCAGCTATTGGCGAGCGCAGTGGATGCACCCGCTTCTTCGAGGATCGATGCAATCCGCCGCGCGCTACCATTTGAATAGGCTGCAAACACCGGCTTGCGCCCGGCCTTGCTCACCGCCTTCAGATGCGCAGCGGCGGCTTCGTAGACGTTTTCACCGCGTCCGCGTTCGGGCGAGAAATCGCGCGCTGAACGGAACCCGAAATCGAGCACATTGGCGCCGCTTTCTGCCACAAATCCGCTCGCGCGATGGGCCGGCGCGGCAGCCAGACCAGCATCGAATTCGGCGCGCGTGAGATACAAGGCATCGGCGGCAAGCGGGCGATAGCTACCCTTTTTCTCGCCTGCGATCCGGCTGCGTTGAGCGTGATAATCGGCGATGTCGGTCAGGCGTTCCTCAGCCGCGCCGACTGCGCCCTGATCAATCACCACCACATCATCCTTGGCCAAGTGATCGAATAGTGTGGCGAGACGATCTTCGAACAGCGGCAGCCAGTGCTCCATCCCCGCCAGCCGCCGTCCATCGGACACGGCTTCGTACAGCGGATCCTGCGTGGCATTGGCACCGAAAAGCTCGCGATAACGGCTGCGGAACCGCTTGATGGTTTCCTCGTCCAGCAGCGCCTCCGACGCAGGGAGCAGGAGATGCGCATCAACCCGTTCCACCGTCAACTGCGTGGCCGGATCGAACAGCCGCAAGCTTTCAAGCTCATCACCGAAGAAGTCGAGCCGTAGCCCGGAATCGAGGCTGGAAGGGAAGATATCGACGATCGAACCGCGCACGGCAAATTCACCGTGGTCGATGACCGTGTCGGTGCGGCTGTACCCTTGTCTGATCAGCAACGCAGCCAGGCTGGTGTGGCCGATATTGGTGCCAACGCGAAATTCGCGCACGCTTTCGCGCACACGGAAAGGGGTGAGCACGCGCTGCAGCACGGCGTTGACAGTAGTGACAAGCAATTGCTGCGCAGTGCCTGGTTGTTGCAAACGGTGGAGCGCAGCAAGCCTTTCGGCGCTGATCGAAAGTGCCGGACTGGCCCGGTCATAGGGCAGGCAATCCCATGCGGGAAAGGCGAACACGTCGACTTCGGGCGCGAAAAACTGCGCGGCTTCCACGGCCGCGCGCATCGCTGCGTCGTCGGGCGCGATAAATACCGCCCGTCTCTTCGCCGCGCGCGCCAGATCGGCCAGCACAAGTGGCAAGCTGCCACGGGGCAGCGAAGCGAGGGTCAGCGGGTCTTTGGCCGCAAGGATGCGGGAAAGGTCGGGCATAGGGTTCCAGTCAAGCGGCGCGGGCGCAAACGGTTCCCGCGCGGTGCCAGCGCTCAGCGCGGTATATCGACGTAATCGAGCTTTTGCATGGTGGTCAGCAGATCGCCTGCCAGATGATCGGGCGGGGGTACTGCGGCGAGTGCCCAGGCCATCACATCCACATCATCTTCGTCGAGCAATGCTTCGAACCAAACCAGTTCAGCCTCGCCCCAGCCAGCGTGGTAGCGATCATAATAACCGCCGATCATGTAGTCGGCTTCGCGCGTACCGCGGTGCCAGGCGCGGAACTTGGCTCTGGCGAGGCGTTGATCGAAAGTGGGCATATCCGGCATGGGCTGCGCGGTAAGACACTCGCCCCGCGCGCGCAAGCGGGTATAGCATACCTCTATGCGCCCCGAGGCTCTCAACCCGCTGTTCGCCGAAGTCCAGACGCTCGAAGGCGTCGGGCCGAAGCTGATGAAGCCGCTCGAAAAGCTTGGGCTGACGCGGGTGAAGGATGTCGCCTATCACCTGCCCGAACGCTTTGTCAGCCGCAACGCGATTGCCGATCTGGATGCGGGAAGCGAAGGCGAACAGGTAATCATCGCGCTAACCCCGGTCGAACACCGTGCGCCGCGCGCTGGGAGCCGCGGGCCTTACCGGGTGTTGGCGCAGGACGCTGTCGGCAATATTTGTGCGCTGAGCTGGTTCGGAAAAGCCGCCTATTCCGCCAAAAAGCTGCTGCCCGTGGGTGAACGGCGCTGGATCGCCGGGCGGCTCGATCGCTATGGCGACATGCTCCAGATTGTTCATCCCGACCATATCGAGGTGGAAAGCGCCGCGAACATGGAGCGGCTGAACGAGCCGGTCTATCGCCTGTCCGAAGGCCTGACCCAGCCGCGAGTTGCCAGCCTTGTGGAGCAGGCGCTGACCCGCCTGCCCGAGCTGCCCGAATGGATCGAGCCAGGCCAGTTCGCTCATGCCGGATGGCCCGCCTGGCGCGATGCTTTGGCGCTCGCCCATGAGACCACCGAGGCAAAGGCGCGCGACCGGCTTGCCTATGATGAATTGCTGGCGAACAGCCTTGCGCTGCTGCTGGTCAAGGCTGAGGGGCGGCGGCGCAAGGGGATGGCTT
This sequence comes from Erythrobacter sp., assembly GCA_030731635.1. Classification (GTDB taxonomy): domain Bacteria; phylum Pseudomonadota; class Alphaproteobacteria; order Sphingomonadales; family Sphingomonadaceae; genus Erythrobacter. Next base: position 3,471 of record JANQTR010000105.1, read on the forward strand.
TGGTGGGTGACGGGGCTTTGCGCGCCAAGCTCCACCTGCCGTTTGCGCTGACAGGGGCGCAAACCCGCTCGATTGCCGAGATTGAAGGCGACATGGTGCAGGAATCCCCGATGCTGCGGTTGCTGCAAGGCGATGTCGGCGCGGGCAAGACTGTGGTTGCGCTCAATGCGATGTTGATTGCGATCGAGGCTGGCAAGCAGGCGGCACTGCTCGCACCGACGGAAATTCTCGCCCGGCAACATTATGAAACCTTGCGCAAAATGCTCGGACCGACGGGGGTGGAGATCGCGATCCTGACCGGGCGGGCCAAGGGGCGGGAGCGGGAAAGCATCCTGATGGGGCTGATGGATGGCTCAATCCAGATGCTGGTCGGCACCCATGCGATCTTTCAGGACACGGTGAATTACCGCGATCTGGGGCTGGTGGTGATCGATGAACAGCACCGCTTTGGCGTGGCGCAGCGCCTTGCTCTGGCAGCCAAGGGCAGGCGGGCGCCGCACACGCTTGCCATGACGGCGACCCCGATCCCGCGGTCCCTGGCCATGACCATCTATGCGGATCTGGACCTGTCCGTGATCGCGCACGCACCGCCTGGGCGCACCCCGATCGTCACGGTGGCGGTGTCCGACACCCGTCGGGCGCAGGTGATCGGGCGCGTCCACGAGGCCTGCGCCGCAGGGCGCCAGGCCTACTGGGTGTGCACCCTGATCGAGGAGTCGGAGGTGCTTCAGTGTCAGGCGGCCGAGGACACCGCGCGGCTCCTCGGGGAGGCCCTGCCCGCCGTGCGGGTCGGCCTGGTACACGGCCGCCAGAAG
>JANQTR010000106.1:0-619 GCA_030731635.1 Erythrobacter sp.
GAATAAACCATGCTACATCTATATAACAGAAACTTGGCGGGTGTGCGGGCTGGGTGGCCGAGACCCGGCTGATCCCCGTCGCCGAGCGCGACACTGTCGGCTTGGCGGGCACCTACGTCGATGAGGACGGAGCCGAATTCCTGATTTCGCCGGACGACGATGGCTTCGTTCGCTTTGCTGATCCCACGGGTAGGAAGCCACCGGCCAACATCGCTTTCGACATGCTGCGCGAGGAGCAGCCCGAGACAACCGGGCTCGCCCTAGAGCTAGCAACGGACGAAGAGGCTACACCATCGGTGCCCGACCGATCCTATCTCGTGGAAGTCCCCCTAGAGGGCGATGAGGGCAAGGTTGTCTATTTCTATGCGATCGTCCGGATCGACAGCAGACAGCCAGCCAAGTCTTTCAAGCAGTATACGGTGCTGTGCTCCAAAGCTGCCGAGGCACTGGCCGCCCGCAAGGATGATCAGCTCTGCATCTTCGACGACTACGCCCGCCTGCGGGCTGCGGCGCTTGATGCGCTGGCGTGGTATGACGATGCGCGCATGACGGTCGACACGACGACCTTCAGTTTGATGAGCGATGCCGATGAGATGGAGCCAGACGGCACTTGAGATGC
>JANQTR010000106.1:629-4226 GCA_030731635.1 Erythrobacter sp.
GCCTTGTACTGTTCGCGCGGAAGGGCAAACTGTCCGACGCGACAGTGATCGACTGGACCGACGCGGACCTTACCACCCATCCCGAAACCCGATACCTGCTGGCGCGGACCGAGAGGGCAGAGGACTGATCCGCCGCAACCACCGCAACAAAAAAGGCGGCGCCGATCCCCTGGCGCCGCCTCTCTTTTTCCCGTCCAAGGGACTCTTAAGTCCCGCTTACACCATCACTCGACCGGGCGCACGGTTTTTCCGTCGTCCTTGATCGTGATGCGCACCGTCTCACCCGAACCGCCGGGGAAATCGGTGAAAATCGCGTCGACCAGATTGGGGACGAGGTTGGGCAGGCGGTTTGAACGCGATACTGCTTCGGCCTTGCCTTCGAACAGGCGCTGGCCGTCAGCAGTGCGATCAATCTTCAGATCAATGCCGCTGGTGTAGATAGTGTAGCTGCGGACATTCGGTCCGCCGCCGAGAAACGGATCGTAGAAGCCGAAGGCATAACCGCGGTTGAACCCGCCGAAGCCACCAAACCGGCCGAACCGGCCAAAACCGCCAATGAACGGATCGCCAAAAGGCCCGTTGAAATCGGTGCGCACGCGCTCACGGCCATTATCGACCCCGTAATCGAACCGCACCAGCAGGTTGGCCGTTTCGGGTGAAGCCGCGCGGGTGTAGCCCAGATCCTGCATCTCTTTGGCGACCACATCGGCATAGAGCGCGAATTCGAGCCCGCCTGCCAGTTTGGGATCTTCTGCCACCACGGCAAAGGTCTGGCCCTGCGGCGCGGGCAGCTGCACGGCAAAGCGCGATACATCTGCCTTGAACGGCGTGGCACAGGCCGACACACCCACCACCATGGCAAGCGGCAGGGCAAGGCGGGCGAAAGATTTGAGTGAGGTCATAGCGGTATTCATGACACATCCCTTGGTTTGTCACCAGTGCGACATTGGCCATGGTGTTTGCGCGGGTTACAATATCCCATGCGCATGAACGGGAATTGAATATTCGGCGCGTGCGCGCCTCGGTTCGTCGCAGTTTGCGCGGACTAGTGCCGCACCAGCCCCAGCGCGCGGTAGGCGGCGTTGAGCGTTGGGGCGCCGCGTTCGCGGGCCTTGGCGGCGCCGCGGGCCAGGATCGCGTCCAACGCTTCACGGTCTTGTTTAAGCGCAACGAATCGTTCACGAATCGGGCTGAGGCTTGTCACCAGCAATTCGGCCAGCGCGGGCTTGAAGCTACCAAAGCCTCGACCGCCATATTGGTCGAGCACCGCAGCTGCCGATTGCCCAGACAGGGCAGCATAAATGCCGACCAGATTGCGCGCCTCGGGGCGTTCGGCCAAGCCAGCTTCCTCGGACGGCAGTGGTTCGGGATCTGTTTTCGCTTTCTTGATTTTTTGCGCCATCGTGTCGGCATCGTCTGACAGGTTGATCCGGCTCATGTCCGAAGGATCAGACTTCGACATCTTGGCGTTGCCATCGCGAAGGGACATGATCCGTGCCGCTTCGGCCGGGATGATCGGATCGGGCAGGGTGAACACCGGGGCATCTTCGGTGCTGAAATCATTGTTGAATTTCTGCGCAATGTCGCGGGCGAGCTCCAGATGCTGTTTCTGATCTTCGCCTACCGGCACATGGGTCGCCTGATACAGCAGGACGTCGGCGGCTTGCAGCACGGGGTAGGTGAACAGCGCCACCGACTGCCCTTCGCGGTTCTTGCCGGCCTTGTCTTTCCATTGCGTCATGCGGTTCAGCCAGCCCATCCGGGCGGTGCCGTTGAGCAGCCATTGCAACTCGCAATGCTGGGGCACCTGCGCCTGATTGAACAGAATCGCCTTGTCCGGATCAAGCCCGCAGGCGACCAGTGTTGCCACCAGCTCCAGCGTCGAGGCGCCAAGTTCGGCCGGATCATGCGGCATCGAAATGGCGTGCAGATCGGCGATGAAGATCAGGCATTCGCCGCCCGCCTCATGGGCATCGTCCTGCAACCGCACATAATTGCGGATCGCACCGAGATAATTGCCGAGGTGGGGCTTGCCCGTGGGCTGAATGCCGGAAACGACGCGCATGATATGTCCTGCTGTTTAGCTCTGACGGCGCATTAGGCGCTGGATCGCCGCCTTGTCGAGGACTCCGAGCAACACAGTGCCTGCGCCATAGGTCACAAGGCTGACCGCCATGATCGCGCCAATCGCCAGCAAGCGGGTGGTAAATGGCCCATCGAGCCACGAGGCGATCACCTGCATCAATGCCACCAGCGCTGTGCCCATCAGCGCTGAAGCGAGCACAATCCGTCCGATTCGGCCCAGCACCCGTGCGGGCAAGCGGAAAAACCCCCGGCGCGCCAGAATGCCGCCGAGCAGCGCGATATTGACCCACGCCCCGATGGCTCCCGCCAGCGCGAGGCCGACCACGCCCAACTTCGGCACCAGCAGGATATTGAGTGCCACGGTCACCACCAGCGACGCGCTGGCGGTGTAGACGGGTGTTCGGGTGTCGGCGCGGGCGAAGAAATTGGGGGTCAGCACCTTGACCAGCACATAGGCAGGCAGGCCCACCACTAGCGCCGATGTGACCATGCCGGTGGTGCGTGCGTCCTCAGGCGTGAAGGCCTGCCCTTCCATGAACGTCTTCACAAACGCAAAGCCGGTGATGAACAGCGCCACCGCACACGGCAGGGTCAGCAGCATCGCCAGCTCGACCGCATTGGCTTGCAGGCGCACCGCTTCGTCATCCTCGGCCTTGGCAATATAGCGGGACAACGCGGGCAGGATCGCGGTGCCCAGCGCAATCCCGATGATGCCCAGCGGCAGCTGATTCCAGCGGTCCGCCATCGCCATGTAGGTAAGACTGCCATCGGGCAGCCCGCGAATGAAAGCGAGATCGATGAATCGGCTGATCTGATACACGCCTGCGCCAAACACGGCTGGTACGATCAGCACGCCCATTTCCTTAACGCGTTGAGTGATCCGGGGCGTACCCCTCGGAATGCGGAAGCCTGCGCGCCGCATGAACCAATAAAGCCACAGCAGTTGCAATAAGCCGCTAACCGAGACCGCTATCGCCAGCCCAATGCCGGTCGCCGCGCGTGTCGCCTCGCCTACCGGCTGCAACCCGCCCCAGACCAGCGCGGTCAAAAGGCAGATATTGAGCAGGATCGGCGCCGCCGCCGCAGCAGCAAAGCGCGATAAGGAGTTGAGGATTGCCGCCACCAGCGTCGCCAGGCTCATGAACATCAGATAGGGAAACGCGATCCGGCCCATCATCACCGCCAGATCATACGTGCCCGTATCATCGCGCAGTGTGGCATTGGCGAAGGCCCACAGCACCCACGGCATCGCCAGCATCATCACCGCGCCGAACAGCACGAGGATCGGCAGCAGCACTGCCAGCACCTCGCCCGCAAACCGCCGCGCTGCGCTGTCATCTTCAGCCATGTGGCGGTTGAACAGCGGGACGAAGGCGCTAGCAAAGGCGCCTTCAGCAAACAGGCGGCGGAACAGGTTGGGCAGCTGGAAGGCGAGCTGCCACGCATCGGCCACTCCACCTGCACCCAGCACGCGGGCGAGCAGGATGTCGCGGGCAAAGCCGAAGACCCGGC
>JANQTR010000107.1 GCA_030731635.1 Erythrobacter sp.
GGTGGGGGTGGGATGACCGCCGGTGCGGCTGCCACAGTTGCGATAGGAGCGGGCGGCGGCGCTGGTTCGGGGGCAACTACCGCCGAACCAGGCTCCGGCGCCGCTGCGATCTTGGCGGGTTCACTCATCATGGCAGGCTTCGATGCGGTAACCGGAGCGCTAACCGGCGCAACCACCACTGTTGGCGCAGGCGTTTCCTCTGCTCCCTTGCCATCAAAACGCGACCCCAGCATTGCCGAACCCGCCAGCGCCGGAATGGCGACGGCAACGCAGCCGGTCAGTGATGTCCCTGCCAATGCCAGCAGGGGCAAAGTGACGATCCAGCGGCCCATCATGCTTTCTCCCTTGTCCGAACGGTGCGGAATTCGATTTTCTTGTCATAAGGCGCGCCGAGCACGATCCGGTTCACGAACACGCCGGCCAGATGGATCTGATCCGGATCGAGGCTGCCCGGCGCAACCACCTCTTCGACTTCGGCAATGCAAACCTTGCCGCAGGTTGCGGCGGGTAGATTGAAATTGCGCGCGGTTTTGCGGAACACCAGGTTACCGGTTTCATCGGCCTTCCACGCCTTGATAATGGCAAGATCGGCAAAGATGCCCTGTTCGAGAATGTAGGTCTGCATCACCCCGTCGCGGTCGGGGAATTGCTTGTGTTCCTTGCCTTTGGCCACTTCGGTACCGACGCCGGTGCGGGTATAGAAGCCGGGAATGCCAGCCCCGCCGGCCCGCATCCGTTCCGCCAGCGTGCCTTGCGGGCAGAATTCCACGGCAAGTTCGCCCGCCAGATATTGCCGCTCGAACTCCTTGTTTTCGCCGACATAGGAGCTGATCATCTTGGCGACCTGCCGGGTGCGCAGCAATTTGCCGATACCTTCATTGTCGATACCGGCATTGTTGCTGGCAAAGGTCAGGCCAGTGACGCCGCTGTCGCGGATCGCATCAAGCAGGCGTTCGGGGATGCCACACAGGCCAAATCCGCCTGCGGCGATCAGCATGTCGTTGCGTAACACGCCGTCAAGCGCGCTGGCGGCATCGGGGTAAAGCTTTGTCATCGGGCTGGCCTGCTCACGCAATGGATTAAGCGACTGCGTCCCGTAAGCGGGATGTCATGAAGCGTGATTAGAGGCTTCGAGCCGTGCTGTCACCCTCATGCGAGTCGCAAAGTCGAATCGCGACTCATGTTGCAGTGCAACAGGAAAATCAGACCTAAAAATGCCATAAATTTGAGCAACTGCCGCCTTTTAAGGCAGTTCTGTGCAATGTTTTGCATACAAAGCGACAATTCCTTCCTTAAATTGCGCATTTTGCAACTCACTATGTAGCTTTCGCACTTGCACAAAGAGGCTTGGCGCTGCATATGCGAAGTGCCTTTCAGGCATCCTCTCCCAAACTTTCAAAGCCCGGCCTCACCGCCGGGCTTTTTTTTGCCATGCTAGAGGCTCGCCGTGGTCCCGCATGATGGCACCGGTTGATAGGTCTGTGAGATTGCATTCATCCGCCCCTGTTCCTAGCTATCGGTCTCGACCCGCGATCATCGCAAACAGCAGGATGCCCCCATGGCCGATGCCGAAACCGCCACAACAACCCGCACAGTGCGTCTGCAAGTTGCCCCCGCGCGTCAGGAAGAATCGGGACAGGGCATCGCCCGCATACCGCGGACCGCGTTCCAGAAACTCGGCATTACCGAAGGCGACGTGGTCCAAATCGGCGGCAAGCGCAGCACCGCAGCGATCGCAATGGCCGCCTATCCGGAAGATGACGCGCTTGACGTGGTGCGGCTGGACGGATTGCAGCGCGGCAATGCCGAGGCAGGATCGGGAGAGCATGTCGAAATCACCCGCGCCGAATCGCGCCCTGCCACGCGCGTGGTGTTCGCCCCCGCGCAGCGTGAAATGCGATTGCAAGGTCCGACGCAGGCGTTGAAGCGCAATTTCTTCCGCCGCCCATTGGTGACGGGCGATCTGGTGGCGACCACCGGGCAGCAACCCGTGCAAAACATGCCCGCCGATGTGCGGCAGTTGCTGCGCGCCCCCGCCTATGCGCTGACGCAGATTCGCCTCACGGTGGCGTCCACCACGCCCAAGGGCATCGTCCATATTGACGAGAACACCGAAGTCGAACTGCGCGCCGAATTCGAAGAGGCGCGCGATGCCCGCGCGGCGGTCAATTATGACGATGTCGGCGGGATGGAGGAGACCATCCGGGCCTTGCGCGAAATGGTTGAATTGCCGCTGCGTTACCCTGAACTGTTCATTCGCCTCGGCGTGGAGCCGCCCAAGGGCGTGCTGCTGCATGGCCCGCCGGGCACCGGCAAGACCCGGCTGGCGCAAGCGGTGGCGAGTGAAAGCGACGCCGAATTCTTCACCATCAACGGCCCCGAAATCATGGGTTCGGGCTATGGCGAAAGCGAAAAGCGCCTGCGCGAAGTGTTCGAGGAAGCCAGCCGCGCTGCGCCTGCGATCATCTTCATCGACGAAATCGATTCAATTGCGCCCAAACGCACGCAAGTCCCGGGCGAGGCGGAAAAGCGGCTGGTCGCGCAACTGCTGACCTTGATGGACGGGCTGGAAAAGCGCGCCAATCTGGTCGTGATCGCCGCCACCAATCGTCCCGACGCGATTGATGAGGCACTGCGCCGACCTGGCCGGTTCGACCGCGAAATCGTGATCGGGGTGCCGGATGAACGCGGGCGGCGTCAGATTCTGGCGATCCATACGCGCGGGATGCCGTTGGAAACTGCGGTCGATCTGGACGAACTCGCTCGTGTCACGCACGGCTTTGTCGGCGCGGATATTGCCGCACTGACCCGCGAGGCCGCGATTGAGTCGGTCCGGCGGATTATGCCCCGGCTCAATCTGGATGAACGCACGATCCCGCCCGAAGTGCTCGAGGACCTGTGCGTCACCCGCGACGATTTTCTCGCCGCGCTCAAACGCATCCAGCCATCAGCCATGCGCGAGGTCATGGTGCAGGTGCCCAACGTGGCTTGGACCGATATTGGCGGCGCTGGCGACGCAATCGGCAAGTTGAAGGAAGGGATTGAGCTCCCGCTCAAGAACCCTGAGGCGTTCCGGCGGCTTGGCATTCGGCCGGCGAAAGGCTTTTTGCTCTACGGCCCACCGGGTACGGGCAAGACCCTGTTGGCCAAGGCAGTGGCGAAAGAGGCTGAGGCCAATTTCATCTCGATAAAAAGCTCGGATCTCTTGTCCAAATGGTATGGCGAAAGCGAACAGCAGATCGCCAAGTTGTTCGCCCGCGCCCGCGCTGTGGCGCCCTGCGTGGTGTTCATCGACGAGATCGATTCGCTGGTTCCGGCGCGTGGGTCAGGGCAGGGCGAACCGCAGGTGACCGGGCGCGTCGTCAACACCATCCTCGCGGAAATGGACGGGTTGGAGGAATTGCAATCGGTGGTGGTGATCGGCGCGACCAATCGCCCGGCGCTGATCGATCCGGCCTTGTTGCGTCCCGGCAGATTTGACGAGTTGGTTTACGTCGGCACCCCTGACAAGCCGGGGCGTGAGCACATTCTTGGTATTCACACCGCCAAGATGCCGCTGGCCAAGGATGTCGACCTTGCCATGCTGTCGGGCAAGACCGAACGGTTTACCGGAGCTGACCTTGAAGATCTGGTGCGCCGCGCGGGTCTTGCTGCGCTGCGGCGGGTCGGGGGCGATGTCGAAGAAGTGTCCGCGCAGGACTTTGACGAGGCGCTCAAGGATTCGCGCGCCACGGTCACGCCCGAAATGGAAAACGAATATCTCAAGATGCGCGGCGAGCTGAAAAAACGCGCCGCTGCCGTCCAGCCGATCGGCTTCGTTTCGCCCGACATGCTCACCCCGACGCGGGAGAAGAAACACGATTAAGGGCAGTGCCATTGCGCGATGTTCTCTAAATGTTTCACGTGAAACATTGCGGGAATGTCGCTGGTCGCACCTTGTGCTGCCCTAGGGCCTGCGCGCCATGAACCCTAGTGCGACTCCGATAAGTCCGAGTGCAACCGTGAGCGTCGCGTAAGCAATAACCGATTGTTCCTGAATGACAATTGCCGTTTCCGGATCAAAGTAGCGACCCTCCGCATTAAAGGGCAAAGAGCGGCGCGTATTCCAGATCAGGGCTGCGCCGACGGCGAGCCCCAGCGCAATCACAGCGGCTAGCATCAGCAGCCCGCGTCGCATCAATGCGCCGCGTCCCACGATATTCCGGTGCCGATATCGACCCCCAGCGGCACGGTCAGTTCAACCGCAGGCAGCGCGGCTTCGGCCATGGTTTGCCGGATGATGGCGGTGGCTTCGGCCACCCGTTCTTCGGGCAATTCGAACACCAATTCGTCGTGCACCTGCAACAGCATCCGCACATCGCGCAGGCCCGCTTCGGCCAGCGCGGGCAGCATCCGCACCATCGCCCGCTTGATGATGTCGGCGCTGGTGCCCTGAATCGGGGCGTTGATCGCAGCGCGTTCCGACCCCTGGCGTTCGGCCTGATTTCTAGAATTAATCCTTGGAAACCAAGTCTTTCGTCCGAACAGCGTTTCGGAATAACCGCGCTCCCGCACGCTTTCGAGGGTTTCCATGATGTAACGCTGGATGCCGGGGAAGCGCTGGAAATAGGTATCGATCATCGCCTGCGCTTCTTCGGGTGCAACTTCCAGCCGGGTCGCCAGCCCCCAGCGAGAAATGCCGTAAAGTATTGCGAAATTGATGGTTTTTGCCCGCGCCCGCGTGTCGCGGGTAACCTCACCGAACATTTCTCGGGCCGTGCGGGCATGGATGTCTTCGCCTTCGGCAAAGGCCTCCTTCAATGTATCGACCCCGGCCATGTGCGCGGCGAGCCTAAGCTCTATCTGGGAGTAGTCTGCGGCGAGCAAGACGCACCCTGGCTCGGGCACAAAGGCTTCACGGATCTGGCGGCCGATGGCTGTGCGCACGGGTATGTTCTGCAAGTTGGGATCGGTCGATGAAAGCCGCCCGGTCTGCGCGCCAACCAGACTGTAACTGGTGTGCACCCGCCCGGTCGCCGGATTGATCGCGGCTTGCAGCGCATCGGTATAGGTTGATTTCAATTTCGCCAGCTGCCGCCATTCGAGCACCTTGCGGGCAATCGGCGCGCCTTCTGCGGCCAGCTTTTCCAGCACCGAGACGTCGGTCGAATATTGCCCGCTCTTGCCTTTCTTGCCGCCTTTATGGCCGAGTTTGTCGAACAGGATGTCGCCCAATTGCTTGGGGCTGCCGACGGTGAATTCCTGTCCGGCAAGGCCGTGGATCTCGCCTTCCAGCCGCGCGATTTCGACCGCGAATTCCTCTGACAGGCGGGCGAGCCGTGCGCGGTCAACGCGGATGCCTTCGCGCTCCATCGCTGCAACGACCGGGATCAGCGGGCGGTCAACCCGTTCATAAACGCGCGTCCCGCCTTCGGTTGCAAGGCGCGGTTTCAACAGGCGATGCAGCCGCCAGGTGATGTCGGCATCTTCTGCGGCGTAGGCGGTGGCGCGGTCGATCGGCACTTCGCTGAACAGGATCGCCTTCTTGCCAGTGCCGCATACGTCCTTGAAAGGGATTGGCGTATGGCCAAGGTGGCGCTGGCTCAATTCGTCCATCCCGTGGCCGCCCCCCATCCCGTCTTCCCCGCGCCCGGCATCAAGCGCAAAGCTGATCACCATGGTATCGTCGATCGGGCTGACGGTGAGCCCCTGCCGGGCAAGGATGTTCAGATCATACTTGCCGTTCTGGAACACCTTAAGGACGCTATCATCCTCCAGCAGGGGTTTCAGCGCGGCAAGGGCATGGGCCAGTGGCACCTGTTCGGGCTTTTGCGCAAACATATCGTCGCCGCCGTGCGCCAGCGGAATGTAACACGCGTCATTGGGGCCAAGCGCCAGACTGACCCCGACCAGATCGGCCTGCATCGCATCAAGCCCGGTCGTCTCGGTATCCACGGCCACCAACCGTGCCGCGCGGGCGCGGGTGATCCAGTGGTCGAGCCGTTCGGTGGTCTGTACCGTTTCGTAGGCCGAATGATCGACCGGCGGTATATCGGGCAAGGGCTGACGATTGGCCGCCGCTGTCCCGCTATCGCCCGCGGTGGACGGTTTGGGCGGGTTGAGATCGGTGGTGCGTGATGGGCTGCCGCGCCCTGCATCCAATCGCCGCAACAGGGATGTGAAACCATGGGTTTCCAGAAAGGCGGCCAATGGTTCAGGCGGCACCGGCCCCAGTTTCATTTCGGTCAGCGGCTGCGGCAGCGTGCAGTCTTCCTTCAGCGTCACCAACCGCTTGCTCAAGAACGCAGCGTCGCGCCCTTCGGCCAAACGTTCTTTGAGCTTGGATGGCTTCATCGCCGGGGCCGAATCGAGCGCAGCGGTGAGCGAGCCATGTTCAGCGATCAGTTTCGATGCGGTTTTGGGGCCGATCCCGTAAATCCCCGGCACATTGTCGACCGCATCGCCCATCAGGGCCAGCACATCGCCGACCAGATCGGGCGCCACCCCGAATTTCTCTTCCACTTCATCAAGATAGATCCGCTGATTCTTCATCGTATCGAGCATGTCGATCCGCGCCGGCCCTTGCGGCCCATCCACCTCGCCCACCAGTTGCATCAGATCCTTGTCGGAACTGACGATGGTGACATCCCAGCCCATGCGCTGCGCTTCGCGGGCGTAAGAGGCGATCAGATCATCCGCTTCCAGCCCGGCTTCTTCGATGCACGGCAGGCTGAAGGCGCGGGTGGCATCGCGGATCAGCGGGAATTGCGGGCGCAGGTCTTCGGGCGGTTCTGGCCGGTTGGCCTTGTATTCGGCATAGATATCATTGCGGAAACTGATCGATCCAGCGTCGAGGATGACCGCCAGATGGGTCGGGCCATCGGCCGCGTCGAGATCCGCCGCCAGCTTCCACAGCATCGTGGTATAGCCATAGACCGCGCCCACCGGCGTGCCGGAAGGATTGGTGAGCGGTGGAAGCCGGTGATAGGCCCGGAAGATATAGGACGAGCCATCGACCAGATAGAGGTGTTGTTTGGTGGGTGCGTGAAGATCAGCCATGCCGCCTGCTAGCACCGGGTGGGTTGCGCGGGTAGGGGGATCGCAGCGCGTTTGCGGCATGATACCTGCGCGGGCCTGCAAATTTATTCTTGGCCGAAATATGGCCAAAAAAGGGCAAAATTTGGGCGCAGTGCCTTATTCCCCTTGCGTTGCCGTAATTCCGCCACTATTTGAAACATCGGACCGGTAAACAATACCGGTCTCGATACGGCCCGCACAGGGTCGTATGATATTCGCTGACAAAGGATTTCAGATTATGCGTAAGATCATTCTTGCTGCCGCCATCGCCACCTCGGCTCTCGGCCTTGCTGCTTGCAGCGGCGAAACCGCCACCGAAACCACCGAAGCTGCTGATGCCATGGCTGCTGACGCCGAAGTGAACGCCGACGCCGCTGTTGAAGCTGCTGGCGAAGCCACCGAAGCTGCTGCTGAAGCAACCACCGAAGCTGCTGACGCGACTGCTGCTGCAGCGACCGAAGCTGCTGACGCTGCTGCTGCCACCGCTGACGAAGCGATGAAGGCTGCTGAATAATCGGATCTGACCGACGCCGCTACGGCAGCGATGGTCGAGCCAGAAGGGCGGTGCCGCAAGGCGCCGCCCTTTTTCATTGCGGAGAGTGCTTTAGCCGCCGGTGCCGTAAGGCGCGGCGGTCCAGTTCTGGGTGGGGTTCTGTTGGGCTTTCACCGCAAACCCATCATACAGCGCGCGGGCGATCGCCGCGATCCGCTGTTCGCGTGCCAATTTCGTGCCTTGGCCGGTGACGTAGATCGCAATCGCAATTGCGCGGCCATCGGGGGTTTCGATGATCCCGATATCGCTCGACGTGTTGTTCAGCGATCCGGTCTTGTGGGCCACCCGCGCTTCCAGCGGGATATGCGCCGGGATGCGGCGCTTGCCGGTGACAGTGCGGCCCATGGCGCTCAGCACCACTTGCCGGCTTTGATCCGACAGAAACTCGCCGCGATAAATTCCGGCCAGCAGGCGCACCATCGCGCGCGGTGTAGCGGCATCGCGCGGGTCGATATGGCTTGCCGGATTAAACTCGCCATCATCGCGCACCAGCGTGGCAATGTCGCGATTGATCGAGAAATTGTTGATCCCTTGGCGGCGAATCCAGTCATTGACCCGCGCCGGGCCGCCTACCGCTGCCAGCAGCGCATCGGTCGCCGGGTTGCTTGACCGGGTGATCATGATTTCAATGAGGTCGATGGCGGGCATATATTGCCCCGCGGTCACCGGCGCCTTGGCCGATGAATACTTGGCTGAACGCACCGGCAGCATCAGCGGGAATTCGGAGGTCAGCGAATAGCGGCCCTGTTCCACCATTTCGAGATAGGTGCCGGCGATCGCGATCTTGCTGGTCGATGCCATCGGGAACAGCTGATCGCCCAGCACCATCACTTCCTCGCCAGTGGCAAGGTCGATTGCGGCTACGCCAATGCGGCCCTGCGCCGGGTCGGCCAGCGCTGCGATCCGTGCTTCGAAGCTGGAGGTGTAAATCGCCTCGAACGATTGCGGTTCGCGCAGTTGGGTGCCGAACGCGTTGTCAAAGCTCGCCTGCAGTTCATCGGCGCGCGCCGCACTTGGCATCGCCAGCGTCGCAAAAGCTGCTGCTAGGCCGGTGGCAAAAGCAAGGAAGCGGGGGCGCTGCATGGGATTACAATACTCCGACAGGGTTTAAGCGAGCTTAACGATGCATCCTAGTCATGCCCGATTCGCCGCGACAAGGGCTCATTTCGCCGCGTGCGATGAAAGGTGCGCCTGCCGCGACCGGGCTGTGATTGCGGGGCAATTGGGCGGCCTTGATGGGGCCATTGCCCCTGCTCGACGCATATCGGGCCTTCGTCGAACGCCGGAGGGCGGCGAAAAGCATAGGCTTGACTGCCACGGCGATCCGGGCAGTCTGGGCTCAAGCATCTGCTTAAGGGGACACCATGACAAATTCTGCCACGTTGCGGGCTTCGCGCGCCGTTTTTACTGCCTTGTTGCTGTCGGCATCGGGGATCGCCTTTGCTCAAAATGCCCCCATTGTGCAGCCCGGCGCGCCGGGGCAGGCGAGCCGTACCCTGACGGCAGACGAAGCGACCAAGCTGGCCGGATCAAGCTATACCGCCGAAGATGTTGCCTTCATGCAGGGCATGATCGTCCACCACAGGCAAGCCGTGGCGATGGCCGTGCTGGTCAAGGATCGCACCAACACCAAGGAACTGGTCGATATCGCGGGCCGGATCGAATCCAGTCAGGCAGACGAAATCACCTTCATGCAAAGCTGGCTGGCCGAACGCGGAGAGCCGGTGGAGGATGCGATGATGAAGGGGCACGCGCATCATATGATGAAGGGCATGGCCTCAGATGATCAGATGACCGCGCTGGCAGCGGCCAATGGCGTCGCATTCGATCAGCAATTTCTGACCCTGATGATCGCCCATCACGAAGGCGCGGTCGACATGGTCGAGGCTTTGTTCGACGAAAATGGCACGGCTGCCGACCCGGTCCTGTATCGCTTCGTCAGCGATATCGACAGCGAGCAGACCAGCGAGATCGAGCGGATGGACAAGGTGTTGGCGGGCCTCTCGTCTGATCCGCGTTCGGGCCTGGCCGCAGGGTTCGACAATGCCGGGGAGGCCATTTTCAACCTCACCAAGGTGGCGACGTTGGCCAAGCCTGCCGGGTTCTTCAACCCGGCCAACCCGGCTGATCTGCGTCCGCCCGCTGCGCCGAAGAAGGACAAGAAGGCCGAGGGCGACGCCGATAAAATGGGCACAATGGCGATGGCCGACAAGCCAATGGCCGAAGCTGATCCTGCCCCAGCCGACGCTGATGGCGCGCCTGCTGCTGTTACCCCCGAACGGACCGAGGAAGACAGCCTCACCCAATTTGCCGAACGTTCCCCGCTGCCGGATTTCGCCAACCCCGCCATGGCGTTTTTTGGCGATGTGCTGGTCGCAGGCTCGTACCACGGGGTCAACCTCTACAAACGGGGCACGGACGGGGTGCCCAATCTGATGAGCTCGGTCGTTTGCCCAGGCGGGCAGGGCGATGTCTCGGTGGTCGGCAACCTGCTGGTGATGAGCGTTGAACAGACCCGCGGACGGGTCGACTGCGGATTGCAAGGCGCGCCGGGCGAGGTCAGCACCGAACGGTTCCGGGGCCTGCGCATTTTCGACATTTCCGATCTTACCGCTCCACGTCAGGTGGGCGGGGTGCAGACCTGCCGCGGCAGCCACACGCATTCTATCGTCAGCGCCGATGACAAGCGCCTGATCGTCTACAATTCAGGCACTGCGGGCATCCGCGAAGAAGAAGAACTGGCAGGCTGCATCGGCGAACGCACGGGCGACACCCGCACGGCGCTGTTTTCAGTCGATGTGATCGAGATTCCGGTGGCAGACCCTTCCAAGGCGCGCATCGTCAAAAGCCCGCGCGTCTTTGCCGATACCGCCACAGGCGAAATCGCCGGGCTGTGGCGGGGCGGCGATCATGGTGATGACACGCAGCGCACGGCGCCGACTGATCATTGCCATGACATCACCGTTTTCCCGGCGTTGAAAATCGCTGCCGGGGCCTGTTCGGGCAATGGCATTCTGTTCGACATCGCCGACCCGCTCAATCCCAAGCGGATCGACGCGGCGACTGACACCACCTTTGCCTATTGGCATTCGGCGACCTTCAACAATGATGGCACCAAGGTGATCTTCACCGACGAATGGGGCGGCGGCGGGCGGCCGCGCTGCAAGGCATCGGACCCCAAAACCTGGGGCGCCAATGCGGTCTATGACATCGTCGATGGCAAGCTGGTGTTCCGCGCGCATTACAAAATGCCCGCGCCGCAAACCGACAAGGAAAACTGCGTCGCGCATAATGGCTCGATCATCCCGGTCCCGGGCCGCGATCTGTTTGCGCAGGCGTGGTATCAGGGCGGCATGAGCGTGATGGACTTCACCGACAGCGCCAACCCCAAGGAAATCGCCTATTTCGACCGCGGCCCGATTGACGACAAGCAGATGGTGCTGGGCGGTTACTGGTCGATCTATTGGTACAAGGGCCACATTTACGGCACGGAAATCACCCGCGGGATTGACGTGTTCACGCTCAATCCGAGCGAGTACCTGACCGAAGCCGAAATCGCCGCTGCCAACGCGGCGGTCTATGCCGACGGCCGTTTCAACCCGCAGACCCAGACGCAGGTGACGTGGGACGCAGCCGTGGTTGATGCGGCCGAGGCCAGCCGCAAGGGCGGGTAAGCGGCAGCATCGCTGTGCGCGGCCCTGTGACTAATACCAATGCGCGATGAGCTTGACTCATCGGGCATTGGTTAAGCCCGTGCGGCGCTTGAGCATTTCCAGCGCGTGATGCGTCAGCATCTTAGCGCGCTGGTGTAAGCGACACCATCACTGTGCGCGGCCCTGTTACAAACAGTGCCCGCACGCCTTTTGCTGCCCAGCGCCCGCGCGCTTAAAGGCTGCCAAAGAAACTCTGGCCCCTCGCGGCATGACGGGAAAAGCGGGCCGACTGGTTTTGGGATCGTGCACGGCCAGCGCGGATGGCTGGAATTGGGTGGAAAGACGAATGGCGGCTATTTTGCCGCTCCCGAACGCGCGTTCTTCTCCAGCACAGAGAACCTGTGCCATCACTTGGGTTTGATTAAGCCTTCGACAACGCCGCTCATGGCTGCAGAAACCCGGTCGTGGACCCCCATTTTCTCGAAAATCCTTCGGGTATAGGTATCGACTGACGAGACACTAATCCCCAAAATCGTCGCGATGTCAGAAGTCGATTTTCCTCTCGCGATCCAGGTCAAGACTTCATT
This sequence comes from Erythrobacter sp., assembly GCA_030731635.1. Classification (GTDB taxonomy): domain Bacteria; phylum Pseudomonadota; class Alphaproteobacteria; order Sphingomonadales; family Sphingomonadaceae; genus Erythrobacter. Next base: position 11,850 of record JANQTR010000107.1, read on the forward strand.
TTCCCTGTGCGACAGATCGACATCGGACCGCTTTTCCCCGAAATGCTGGACCATCTCGTAGTGGTGCGACACCGCGATCTTGATCAACTTTTGGGCGGTAACCTGATCGTTTGGATTGATGACCTTCGGAAAGCCGAAAGATATCACGCCATTGATCTTGAAGGGCCCATAGACCGGGATCATGTACTGATCAAAAACACCCAATTCATTGGCTCCACGCATGATCTCTTCTGTCAGCCGAGGCTCAACGGATTGAAAAAACCGTAAAACTTTGGAAAGAATGAGCGGTTTTCCATTTTCAATTACATATTCATGGCATCGACTCAATGCTTCTTGTTGATCATCGGAGATCTTGTATCGTGATGCTTTCTTAGGACCAGAGAAGTGCAGATATAAATTGAAGGCGTCCGGTGATTTAAACAATTTTCCGTAATAGTAAGTTACCGAAACGACACCGAGCGATCTTGCGGACGCCAGAAACCTGCGCGACAGCCTGATCGGCCCTTCCTGCATTGGCTCTTTTGCTTCGACCATTTGCTTCTGATGCCTTCCGAAAATCGCACACCATCAATTCGATGTCCCGGAGCGTCCATCCTTAGCGCAACGGGCCTGCCGGCGAAGATTGCATAATTCTCGACGGTGTCACGAGCCTTCGTGACATGCATAACCGTGAAAAAGAACGATAAAGGTTATGATGAAAGGTTCATACGAGGTGTACGAGCCGTTGATCGCGGGGACTAGGATGACTGTAGCATCGAACACCAGATTCTCGGGAAGCGGCATCAAGGCGCTGATGGGGATCAATCGTGAAATCGCATACTTAATCGGGCAAGTGTGCGCGTTCAGACCCGAGGTTTCCTTGTTGATCGAACTCTATATGGCGCAAAAGCAAAATCAGCGCATCAAGGCATCCGTCCTTGGGCTTGCATCTGGAATTCCCCAGACAACATCAATCCGCTGGCTGAGATATCTTGAGGAACAAGGTTGGATTACCCGCACCCGGCACGAAACGGATCAACGCGTGACGTATTTGCATTTGGCGCCCTGGGTATTCGAAGAGTTGGACGGTATTTTTCGCAAACGCCAAGGTTGGGGTACGCGCGACTGAGCCAATCGAGGCAAGACTAGCGCACGTCAAACAACCTGACTCTTCGTTTCGCCGGGCCCCAGCACTGGCCGAGTGGGTTACTGCGATTCATAAGTTAACATTTCGGTGCTGGGTATTGATGACCGCATCGGGGTCGATACAAGAATTTCCGCTCTTGGCCAGATTGTGTCGGAAGCCGCATCGCAGTTTTTGGGGCAGGGCGAGGCTGTACGGCGAAAGCTACGGCGAAAGCTACGGCGCAACCGGACCAACGAGATCGAGCCATTCGGCTTGTGTTCGGGGTTGCTCGGCAAGTGCGGGGACCCCGTGGGGAAGCGTCACCCATGCTTGCTTGCTGGTGACCCACATATGAGCGGCGGGGACTACCTCAGCGCTCCGATCGAGCGTGCCGCAGCGCAATGATGCAAAGCCGGGACGCGTGTTGTTCTCGGCAAAGATTCGGACTTTGCATTTGGCGCATCCCCAGATTGTCGAGAGAGCGCCGCTGGGCTGTTCGGATGAGCCGCTATCCAAATCACCATCGATGTCGAGGTCTTGCTTTGCAAACAGCATGTGTTGGCTGAAAGCGCTGCCGGTTCGCGTCTGACAGTCTGTGCAGTGGCAGGCATATGGCCGGAATCGAAAGCCGTCGCGCAGAGTATAACGCACTGCACCGCACAGACAGCTGCCCGTCAAAGCGCCCTTCATCGCGTCGTTCCCATGCACTGTTCTGACACAATGTAGCATAGGTTCAACTGGCGGCAATTGGCCAGCGTCTATCCGGCGGCCTGCGCCAATCTGGCCCGCGCCTCGTCCTCGCCAATTAGGGGGAGCAGTTCGCCCATGTCGGGGCCGTGTTCCATCCCGGTGAGCGCCTGGCGCAGTGGCAGAAACAGCGGTTTGCCTTTGCGCCCGGTGGCATCTTTAAGCGCGGCGGTCAGCGCGCCCCACGGGTTGTCGCTCCACGTCAGCAGCCGCGCTGCCTCGGCCAGGAATGCCTTGTCTTCGTCTGAAAATTCGGGCTGCATTACCGGCCCGGTCACCACCTGCCACCACTCACTCACCTCGCCAACATGGGCAAGGTTGGGCCGGATCGCATGCCACCCGGCAGCGTCCATCCCCTCGGGCAGGCGGTGCTGCACCGCCTCAAACGACAATTGGTGGACGATCCCGGCGTTGAGCCGGTCAAGATCCTCGTCATCGAACCGCGCCGGGGCGCGTCCGAAGGTGGCCAGATCAAAGCTCTGGATCAGGACGTCGCGGTCTGCAATCGGCTCGACCGGCTGCGATGTGCCAAGCCGCGACAGCAGCGCGATGATCGCCGCAGGTTCGATCCCGCGGTCGCGAAAAGCATCGCAGCCAAGCGAGCCGAGCCGCTTCGACAGCTTGCCTTCGGCCCCCACCAACAGCGCTTCATGAGCAAACGCCGGGGGCGATTTTGCTGCGCTTTCTGTTGCAGCAAAGCCCGCAGCAAAAAGTGCGGTAAAGATTTGAATTTGCACGGCAGTGTTGGTGACATGATCTTCACCGCGCAGCACCTGCGTGACGCCCATGTCGATGTCGTCAACCGCGCTTGGCATCATGTAGAGCCACGATTCATCGGCGCGGCGGATCACCGGGTCTGAGAGTTGCGCAGGCTCGAATTTCTGAGGCCCGCGAATGCCGTCGATCCAGGTGATCGGCTCATCATGATCAAGCAGGAAGCGCCAGTGGGGGGCGATGCCTTCCGCCTCTTTCGCAGCGCGTTCGGCGTCGGACAGCTTGAGCGCGGCGCGATCGTAGATCGGCGGCAGCCCACGCCCGAGCGCAATCTTGCGCTTGATCTCCAATTCCTGCGCGCTTTCATAACAGGGGTAAATCCGGCCCGCCTCCAGCAATGCCGCAAAGGCCGCATCATAGCGCGGTCGCCGCGCCGACTGGCGTTCTTCCTGATCCCAGTCGAGCCCGAGCCACGCAAGGTCAGCGCGGATGGCATCGACATACTCCTCGCGGCTGCGTTCCGCGTCAGTATCATCGATCCGCAGGATAAAGCGGCCGCCGGATTGGCGCGCCAGCATCCAGTTGTGCAGCGCGGTGCGGATGTTGCCGACATGCAGCAGGCCAGTGGGCGAGGGGGCAAAACGGGTTGTGGTCATGGCGCGTGCGGTAGAACGCACCGCCGCCGCCCGCAAGGCTTCAGACCGCCCGCATTTCAGCCGCCGCCAATGCCAGGGTGCTCTCCCACAGACGCGGCATCCGATCGGCTCGCACCAGGCCCGACAAGGCGGCTTCGAATCCAAGGCGATCGCCGCTCGCCGCCGCATCGATGAACAACCCAATGGTCGTTTCATCATGGCTCAGCAGGCGGCAGCAAAAGCGCGAGACGTGGATATTCTCCGGCCAGCTCGCTGATACCGCATGGGCAAGCATCAGCGCCTTGGCGGCGACTTCGACACTGCCCATCCGCACCGCCAATTCCGGCACCGGATCGCGTCCCATACGCTCGTGCAGCGCAATCAGCCGCAGCGCCTGAACAAACCGCCCGCCAATCGGCCCAAGCGTCTCGACCCGCGGCGGCGCGGCCAGCGCGGCGATGATGGTCTGTGCGGTGGCGGAGGGGGATGGGTGATCGGACATGAAACCTCGCTTGTGCTGCGTCTGAACGGGACGAGCGTATGAGTAGGTTTAATGCGAATGAATTGCAATAGCGTCAAACCATCATTTGGGCTTGATCACAAAATTGTGCTCGATGAACAGGAACACCTCGGTTTCGCTCGCCTGTTTGAAAAAGAGTTCGGAATCGAGTCCGCGTATCTCAATCCCATAATCGCTGCCGAACATCGCGGCATAGCGTTTGGCTTCGTCGGCAATCGCTTTGACCACCGCGCCCCGGTAGGATTGCGGGTTGTTGATCGCGAGGTCCGTTCCGCCGGTTTCGATATAGGACCGCCCGGTGACTGGCACGGTCTGGACGAAGTCTGCGATGGTCTCATCAACCGCATCCACCCGGGTAAACCGCCCGCCAACCGGCAAGCGGGCATAGATTTTGACCCGCGTGGTGTCCGGGCGGCTGCCATTGCCGTAGGACAGGTCCTCGATTGTCTCAGGGGTGAGCGCCACCAGCTTGAAGTCTCCAGCGACCAGCGCAATGTTCTTTTGCGCGGCGAGGCGGATGGTTGCCTCAAGCATCGCGGTGACTTCGGCACGGCGGATGGCTGGATCGCGGGAATCCGAGTTGATGAAGATAGGTTTGACAAAATTGTCGGCCTTGCGCGTCAACCCGATCGCTGATTGGTCACTGTCATAATATTCGTCGTAATCGTCTCGATCGACCCGTGATCCGGTCACAACGATCATCTCGTCCTGCGCGGCAAGCGCAGTCGGCGCGATCAGGCTGGCTAGCGCGGCAGCGACAACAACAGTCTTCAACATGCACACATCTCCCTCAAGAATGTGAGCTTACCACCGCAGGAAACGCCGCCAAGGCCAAAGAAAAACCCCGCCAGAGCCATAAGGCTCCGGCGGGGCAAATCTGGGCCTGTCGAAGGCGAGAGAGGCTTATTCCTCGCCCGCATCCTCAATGTCAGCCGCAGGGGCCGCAGCCGCCATCGCTGCCATGGCCGCCTTCATCTTTTCTTCCGATCCGACAGCATCCGCCGCCGGTTCAGCTTCGCGTTGGCCGGTTGTAGCAAGTGCGTCCTGCTGCTTCTTCCACGCCGCCTTAAGCGCTGCGTCGCGGCTGTTGGCGGTCACGCGCAACCGGTTCATGCCCGCGCCGGTACCGGCAGGGATGAGACGACCAACGATGACGTTTTCCTTCAGACCGATCAGCGTGTCCTTCTTTCCTTCAACCGCCGCCTGCGTCAGCACGCGGGTGGTTTCCTGGAACGAGGCTGCCGAGATGAAGCTGCGGGTCTGCAAGCTCGCCTTGGTGATGCCGAGCAGCACCGGATTGCCCGCTGCGCCCTGCTTGCCCTTGGCCAGTTTGCCGTTGATTTCCAGCATCTCGGCCAGATCGACCTGTTCGCCCGGCAGCAAGGTGGTGTCCCCGCCATCGGTGATTTCAACCTTCTGCAGCATCTGGCGAACGATCACCTCGATGTGCTTGTCGTTGATCTTCA
>JANQTR010000108.1 GCA_030731635.1 Erythrobacter sp.
CTTGCCTGCGCGTTGCAGGCGAACCGGGCGGATCGCGCCCGAACCGCAGGCAATGGTAAAGCCGTGATCAACCACTTCACCGGGTGTGCCGGACCCGTCCGCCAACTCTGCCAGCAGCAGCTTTACCCGATCACTATCCAGTTCGAACCATGCGCCGGGGAAGGGGGCGAGGGCGCGCACCTTGCGTTCGATCACAGCGGCGGGCTCACTCCAGTCGATCCGGCTTTCCGCCTTGTCGATCTTGGGCGCGTAGATGGCGAGAGCATCGTCCTGAGTGTCCGGCGGGAAGGCTGCCAGATTTTCCAGCACTTCGACCATTGCCGCTGCGCCCAGTGCGGCCAGTTCCTCGGTCAATTCGCCGGTCGTCTTGCGCCCCACCGGCACCGTCACCTTGTGCAGCATCGGGCCGGTATCTAGTCCGGCTTCCATCTGCATGATCGTCACGCCCGTCTCCGCGTCGCCCGCCATCACCGCGCGGTGGATCGGCGCCGCCCCGCGCCAGCGCGGCAGCAGGCTCGCATGGATGTTGAGACAGCCGTGCGCGGGCGCATCCAGCACCGCTTGTGGCAGGATCAGCCCATAAGCCGCGACCACCGCAACATCCGCCCCCAAAGCGGCGAACTCAGCCTGAGCCTCAGCACCCTTGAGCGACACCGGTGACCGCACCGGCAACCCCAGCGCCTCGGCTGCGACCTGCACCGGGGTAGGGCGCAACTGCTTGCCCCGGCCCGCTGCACGCGGCGGTTGGGTGTAGACGCAGGCAATATCATGGCCCGCTGCGTGGAGCGCCCGCAGGGCCGGAACCGCGAATTCGGGCGTCCCCATAAAGATGATGCGCATAAGCGTGACCCGCAGCCTTTGTTAAGCGAAGCGCAGCCCCTATCTCTCCCCCCATGGCATCGCAAGAGATCGAAGCTCTGAGTTCCGCGCTCGCCCGTCTGCCGGGTCTGGGCCCGCGTTCGGCGCGGCGGGCGGTGCTGTGGCTGGTCAAGCACCGCGAACAGGCGCTGCCCGCGCTGCTTGAGGCTTTGGCGGCGGTGTCCGAAACGCTGGTGGAATGCCAGACCTGCGGCAATATCGACACCCGCGACCCTTGCGGCATCTGCAACGATCCGCGCCGCGATGCGCGCAGCCTATGCGTGGTTGAAGAGGTGTCGGACGTCTGGGCCTTGGACCGTTCGCGGCTGTTTCCGGGCCGCTATCACGTGCTTGGCGGGCGACTGTCGGCATTGGACGGCATCGGCCCCGAAAACCTCAACATCGCCAGCCTGCTTGCACGGGTTGAAGGCGGCGCGGTGGATGAGGTGGTACTCGCCATGAACGCCACCTTGGAAGGCCAGACCACCGCGCATTACATCGCCGAACGGCTGGAGGCATTCCCGCTGCGGGTGACGCAGCTGGCGCATGGCCTGCCGGTTGGCGGTGAGCTTGATTATCTCGACGAGGGGACATTGGCGCAAGCTTTGCGGGCGCGGCGGCCAGTCGGTTAAGCCACGTTGAAATCCGCGCGACCTTCGCCTATCTGCGCTGCATGGCTATCCGCGAAATCCTTGAAGTGCCGGACCCCCGGCTGAAAACCATCTCGACCCCGGTTGAACCGCATGAGTTCAACGCCGAGCTGCGCACCCTCGTCGAAGACATGTTCGAGACGATGTATGATGCGCCCGGCATCGGTCTGGCCGCAATTCAGGTCGGCGTGCCCAAGCGGGTGCTGGTAATCGATCTGCAACCCGATGATCCGGATGCCGAGCCGGTGGAGTGCGCGCATGATGGGCACAGCCACACCCACCCGGCGACCAAGCGCGAACCGCGCGTCTTCATCAACCCGGTGATCCTCGATCCGGCCAAGGATTTGTCGATCTATCAGGAAGGCTGCCTGTCGGTTCCCGAAATCTACGCCGATGTGGAACGCCCGGCGACCTGCACGGTGCGCTATCAGGATCTGGACGGCGAGAGCCACGAAGAGGCGCTCGAAGGGCTGTTGGCAACCTGCCTGCAGCACGAGATGGATCACCTTGAAGGCATCCTCTTCATCGACCACCTGTCGCGGCTGAAGAAAGCGATGGCGCTGAAGAAGCTCGAGAAGATCCGCCGGGCGGCGTAGCTTGTTTTACGAGCGCGCATCCGCGGGTTCGTCCTCGCTGCGTTTCGCGCTGCGCGCGAGCAGGTGCGGGCGCCCGGTCGGGCTTGCGGCGTTTAGCGCCGAGATAGGGATCCCCTCCGTCGTCGCCCCAGACTTTATCCGGGGTCCCGCTTTCTTGCGTATATCAAAAGGCAGGGCCTAGCGTTCACTATACGTTCCGTGTAGGAAGCCCGAATGGACGCCTCGATTCTTCCTCTTCTCGCCCTGATTCTTGGTGCTGCAATCGGCGGGGCCGTTGGATGGTTCATCGCCGCGCGGCCGCTCGCCGATCTGCGTGCGCGGCTGGCAGCGGCTGAGGCGACAACAGCGGAGCAAACGGGCGATTTCAAACGCGCGATTGCCGAACTGGGCCAAGCACGGATCGAGGTTGCGGCGCTGGGTGAACGCGCCGGGCGGGTCGATGCATTGGCCCAGCAACTTGATGCTGCACGCGCTGAAAACGCACAATTCCGCGCCGAACGCGCCGGCTTTGCCGAACAGAAACGGTTGCTCGAAGAGTCACGCTCTAATCTGCTGAAAGAATTTGAAAACACCGGCGCCGCCGTACTGGGCAAGGCGCAAGAAGCATTCATGCGCCGCGCTGAAGAACGGCTGGGCCATTCGGAAAAGGCGAGCGAGGAAAAGCTGAAAGCGCTGCTTGGCCCTGTTGGTGACCGCTTGGCGAGTTACGAAAAGCAGGTCGCCGAATTGGAAGCCAAACGCACCGATGCCTTTGGTCAGCTGACCGGCGTGATCGAGGAGATGCGCAAGGGCCAGGAAGAGGTGAAGCGCGAGGCGCAGCGGCTCGGCAATTCGCTCACCAACGCGCCCAAGGCGCGCGGGCGCTGGGGGGAACGCGCGTTGCAGAACGTGCTCGAACAATGCGGTCTTGCTGAGCACACCGATTTCCACCTCGAGCAATCAATGGACACAGCGGACGGGCGGCTTCGCCCTGATGCGATCGTCAATGTGCCGGGGCAGAAGAAGCTGGTGATCGACGCCAAGGTGTCGCTGAACGCCTATCAGGCCGCGTTCGAGGCGGATGACGAAGGCGAGCGCAAGCGCAACCTTGATCTCCATGCTAAATCGATGCGCAATCATGTGCAGACGCTGGGTTCCAAAAGCTATCAGAGCCAGTTCGACGATGCGCCCGATTATGTAGTGATGTTTGTGCCGGGCGAACATTTCGTCGCCGCGGCATTGGAGCACGATCCCGAACTGTGGGATTTCGCCTTCCGCAATAAGGTGCTGCTGGCCACCCCGACCAACCTCGTCGCAATTGCGCGCACGGTGGCGCAGGTGTGGCGGCAGGACAAGATGGCCTCCGAAGCGGCAGAAATTGGCCGCATGGGTGCGGAGTTGTATGACCGCCTCGCCACCGCAGCCGAGCACCTGAAGCGGGTAGGCGGTGGCCTTGAAAGCGCGGTCAATAATTACAACAAGTTCGTCGGCAGCTTTGAACGCAATGTGCTGTCATCCGGGCGCAGGCTCGCGGAAAAGGGCGTCGAAATCGGCATGCGCGAGATTGAGCCGGTCCCGCTGGTGGAAAGCGCGCCGCGTTATAACGCGGCGGATGCAGATGGGGTGGAGGCAGAATATCCGGCGATTGCGGCCCGCAAGGACGCTGCGGAGTAAGTTACCCCTCAAACCCGGCCAGCACCTCGTAAGCCAGGACCGCCGCTGCCACCGCAGCATTAAGCGAATCCGCGCGGCCGCGCATCGGCATTGTCACGCGCAAGTCGCACGCCGCTTCGTAATCCTCGGGCAGACCTTGCGATTCGTTGCCGACCAGAATGAAGCACGGCGCTTCATACGCCGCGCCGCGATAGGGCACCGCATCGCGCAAACTCGCCGCGACCAATTGCCCGGGCTCGCCGCGCAGCCAAGGCAGAAATTCATCCCACCGCGCTGTCGCCACCGGGACGGTGAACACCGCCCCCATGCTCGCGCGCACGGCTTCGGCGCTAAACGGATCGGCGCAATCATCGATCAGGATCAGGCCACCCGCGCCGACCGCGTCGCCCGTGCGCAGCATCGTGCCGAGATTGCCGGGGTCTCTCAGCGCCTGGGCGAC
>JANQTR010000109.1 GCA_030731635.1 Erythrobacter sp.
GCCCGGATTGCGCTGGTGCCGCAGGACGGGGTGCTGTTCAGCGCCAATGCCCGCGACAACCTTCGTTACGGCAAGTGGGATGCCACCGACGAGCAAATCTGGGACGCGGCCCGCGCCGCCAATGCCGAAATCTTCCTGCGTGCGCTGCCACAGGGGCTCGACACCTATCTGGGCGAAGGCGGCACGCAATTGTCGGGCGGCCAGCAACAGCGCGTCGCCATCGCCCGTGCACTGTTGCGTGATGCGCCGATCCTACTGCTGGATGAAGCAACCAGCGCATTGGACGCCGAGAGCGAGCAATTGGTGCAGCAAGCGCTTGATGGACTGATGGCGAACCGGACCACTCTGGTAATCGCGCACCGTCTGGCCACAGTGCGCGCGGCAGACCGGATCGTGGTGCTGGAAGATGGCCAGATTGTCGAGCAGGGCACCCACGATGCGCTGTCCAAGGCAGGCGGGCTCTATGCGCGGCTCGCCAGACTGCAATTCACCAACGCCGCCGCCTGATCGCGTGGAGGAAGGCGCGTTTTCGACGAAGCGCGCCGCCTACCGGACCAAGGGCAACCTTTCGCGCAATGCTGCGTTAGTGTGACGATATCAATGATGGGGTAGGCACGGGCCTGCTCCAGCTTTCGGGGACTTCGCACATGATCCACAAGACCGCCCTTTTCGGCGCCAGTCTCGCCGCGCTTGCTTTTGCGGCGCCTGCGTTTGCCAATGATGATGCCGCCGCGCAGGAAACCGGCGTTGAGCTGCTGCTCGCCGATAGTGCTGAAATGCCGGCGCCTGCCTCGACATTGCCGACAATGAGCTTTGGCAGCTGGGGCGTCGATCCTGCATTGCTCGCCACCAACGTGAAGCCGGGCGATGATTTCAACGCCTTCGTCAATCGGCCCTGGATCGACGCCAACCCGCTGCCGTCCGATTTCAGCCGCCTTGGCGCGTTCACGCTGCTCGGCGAAAAGAGCACGGCGGACGTCAAGGCGTTGATGGATGATCTGCTCGCCAAGCCCGCCGTCAGCCTGAGCGTGGATGAAGCGCGGATTGTTGCCGCCTACAATTCCTACCTTGATATTGATGCGATCGAAGCGGCTGGCCTTGCGCCGGCCCGGCCGCATCTGGCCCGGATTTTCAGTGCGACCAGCCTTGATGATCTGGCGATGCTGTGGGCCGACCCCGGCTTTGCCAGCCCGGTCAGCGGCGGGGTGAGTGTCGATGCCAAGCAGCCTGATCGCAACATCGCGTCGGTCGGGTTCGGCGGATTGGGCCTGCCTGACCGCGACTATTATCTCGACGACAGCGAAAAAGGTCGCGCCATTCAGGCCGGTTACAAGACCTACCTCGCCTTCCTGCTGGGGGAGGCCGGGTATGAAGATCCCGCAGGCGCGGCCGAGGCGGTCTACGCCTTCGAAGACCAGATCGCCCGCACCGTTGCCTGGGATCGCACCGTGCGCCGCAACCGCGATCTGACCTACAACCTGCTCACCGCCGAAGAACTCGCCGCGATAGGCGGCAAGGTTCCGGTGACCGCGATGCTGACCGCCATCGGCATCGACCAAAGCCCCGGTTTTGTCGTCAGCCTGATGCCGCCGACCGCCGAAGAAATCGCCGCACTGGGCCTCGATGAGGCGACGCTTGCCAAGATCGGCACTGGCCTGCCCGGCATGTTCGCGCTGCTTGAGCAGACCCCGGTCGCGACCTTGCAGGCGTGGATGGCCAAGGAATTCCTGTCAGACCACGCTGCTGTGCTGCCCAAGCGGTTCGATGATGCGAGCTTCGAATTCTACGGCAAGACCCTGCGTGGCACGCCAGAACAGCGCCCGCGCTGGAAACGCGCCATTGGCGAATCCGAAAGCCTGCTGGGCGAGCTGATCGGGAAGGCCTATGTCGAACGCTACTTCCCGCCGGAAAACAAGGTGGCGATGGATGAGCTGGTAGCCAACCTGCGGATCGCGCTGCGCGAATCCATCGCCGAAATTGATTGGATGAGCGAGGAAACCAAGGTTCAGGCGCGCGCCAAGCTGGACAGCTTTGATCCCAAGATCGGGTATCGCCCCAACCTTGAAACTTATGAAGGTCTGGCGATCACGGCTGGCGATCCGATCGCCAACCGCATGGCCGCGGCCCAGTGGGATCAGGCGGACAATGTCGCGAAACTCGGCCAGCCGATTGACCGCACCGAATGGTTCATGCTGCCCCAGACGGTCAATGCGTACTACAATTCGACCAAGAACGAGATCGTGTTCCCCGCCGCCATCCTGCAACAGCCGTTCTTTGCGCTGAGCAATGATATCGCGGTCAACTACGGTGGGATTGGCGGCGTGATCGGCCACGAAATGGGCCACGGGTTCGATGATCAGGGGTCGAAATCGGATGCCACCGGCGCGCTGCGCAATTGGTGGACCGATGAAGACCGCGCCGCGTTTGATGCGCTCGGCAACCGGCTGGTGGCGCAATATAATGCGTTCTGCCCGCTCGACAGCGGTGAGACCTGCGTCAACGGGCGCCTGACCTTGGGCGAGAATATCGGCGATGTCGGCGGGCTTTCGATGGCCTACCGCGCCTACAAGATTGCGACCAAGGGCAAGGATGTTCCCGTGATTGACGGGCTGACCGGTGACCAACGCTTCTTCCTTGCCTGGGCGCAGGTGTGGCGTTCCACGCAGCGCGAAGAAAACTACCGCAACCGCCTGCGCACCGACAGCCACAGCCCGGAAGAATACCGCGTCAACGGCGTCGTGCGCAATCTGGATGAATGGTACGAAGCCTTTGGCGTAAAGCCCGGCGATGCGCTGTATATCCCGCCGGAAGAGCGCGTGCGCATCTGGTGACAAACGGCAAGGCCCGCTCCCTTACAAAGGAGCGGGCCTTTTCGGTTTGACACTAAGGCGGCGCTCGGCAAAGCACCCCGCCATGAACGAAACACTTGCTGCCATCCTGCTCGGCATCCTTGAAGGGCTGACCGAGTTTCTGCCCGTATCATCGACCGGACACCTGATCCTCGCCACCGAGCTGTTGGGGTTCGATCAGCGTGACTGGGAGGTGTTCAACATCGCGATCCAGCCCGCCGCGATCCTTGCGATTGTGGTCTTGTACTGGCGTACATTCCTTGACGTCGCCAAGGGGCTGCTCGGGTTTGAGAAGGGCGCGCTGCATTTCGTGCGCAATCTGCTGGTGGCGTTTTTTCCGGCGGTGCTGCTGGGGCTGGCGTTTGGCGATGTGATCGAGACGATGCTGGGCAATGCCGTGCTGGTGTGCTGGTCACTGATCATCGGCGGCGCGGCGATCCTGGCGATTGAACGCTGGGCCAATCCGCCCGCCACCGGGCCCGGTGTGGGGGGCGTGCCGCTGCGCACGTCAGTGCTGGTCGGCCTGGTCCAATGCCTCGCCATGATCCCCGGAGTCAGCCGGTCGGGCGCGACGATCCTGGGCGCAATGGCATTTGGAGTGGACCGCAAGACAGCGGCTGAATTCAGCTTTTTCCTCGCCATTCCCACGCTCAGCGGCGCGACCGTCTATCAACTGGCGAAGCGCGGGGCAGACCTGACCGCGCAAGACTTTAATCTCATCGGGATTGGTTCCATCGCCGGGTTTGTGACGGCGTTGATCGTGGTCAAGCTGTTCGTCACGGTCATCACCCGGGTCGGCTTTGCTCCCTTCGCCTGGTACCGGATCATCGTTGGGACGGTGGGGCTGATCTGGCTGGGCTTGCGATAAGTTCGCAAAAGCTGGAACCACCCGGCACCCTACTGGTTTGACAATCAGACCGGCACGCGCCGGTGTTGATGGAGTTGTAGCCGAAAATGGCATTGCTGGTGCTGATCGTGTTGGGAGCAACTTTGGGCTGGATGGCTTCGATCCTGGCGCGGACCGAAGCGCCGGGCGCGATTCTGCGACAGATTGCGCTTGGGCTGATCGCGGCGCTGGTGGCGGGCGGGATTGCCAATGGCGGTTCGATGCTGGGTGGGCTGTCGCTGCTTGGCCTGGGCGCGGCGCTGGCGGCTGCCGCTGTGGTGCTGGTGCTGTACAACGCCATTGTGCGGCGAAAAGCCGAAGCCTAAACTGGCAGGGCCCCGCTGCCGCGTCCACCGCGCAGGTGATATTCCTGCGTACCCCGGTGCAGGACATTATCGACATCGATCACTGCGCTGTTCGCATAGGTAAA
>JANQTR010000110.1 GCA_030731635.1 Erythrobacter sp.
CGCGCAAGACTGATCATGCCATCAATCCTTGCAGCTTTTGCAAGCAGACTTGCCGCAGTGGCCGCAGACCTCTAGCAGCCAATGCTCTATGCGATCCTTCCCCGCCCCTGCTGTTGCTATCGTCGACCGGATGCGCGCTGCTGCTGCTGCTGCGCCGACACGCACGATTGCGTATCAGGGCTCACCCGGAGCCAATTCGCACCGGGCAGCGACCGAAGCCCGCCCCGACATGCTGCCCCTGCCGTGCTTCAGTTTTGAAGACGCGCTTGACGCGGTGAAAGATGGCCGCGCCGCCGAGGCGATCATCCCGATCGAAAATTCACAACACGGGCGCGTCGCTGATATCCATTTCCTGCTGCCAGAAAGTGGTCTGAATATCATCGGCGAATATTTCATGCCGATCCATCACGCCCTGATGGCGCTGGGGTCAGGCCCGTTCGAAGCCGCTTACAGCCACCCGCAGGCGCTCGGCCAATCGCGCCATTTCCTGCGGAAACGCGGGATTGTGCCGTTGAGCCATGCCGATACCGCAGGCGCGGCGGCCTATGTTGCCGAACGCGGCGATCCGACCATCGCTGCCATCGCGCCCGCCATCGCAGCGGAACTGTATGGCCTGCAAATTATCGAACACAATGTCGAAGACAGCGCCGACAACATGACCCGGTTCGTGATACTGGCCGGCCATCCGCTCGCAGCAGAAGCGCTGGTAGACCAGCCGGTGATGACCACCTTCATCTTCGAGGTGAAGAACATCCCTGCCGCGCTGTACAAGGCGCTGGGCGGGTTTGCGACCAACGGGGTCAACATGACCAAGCTGGAAAGTTATCAGCAAGGCACCAGCTTTTCAGCCACCACATTTTACGCCGATATCATCGGCGCGCCGGGCGATCCGGCGGTCGACCGGGCGCTGGAAGAATGCGCGTTCCATTCCAAGGAATTGCGCATTCTGGGCAGCTACCAACAGGCCCGCGCCAGAGGTTAGGGTGTGGTTAGGTTGTGGTTATGTCGCGGCCAGATCGCGGATAATTGCCAAATTGCATGCGGATCGTGCGCTTGGCACGCGTTTCCCGGTTGCGCCTGTGGCGTTGGCGTGTAACCAGTTGGCTCGAATGACCGTTCCGGCCGCCACCATCCCTTCTGAATCGCCAGCCAATTCAGGCGCATCGGCGCCCGCCGCGTGGGCTGAAGTGCGCAATGATGGCGATCTGCAATTCGACCAGGTTGCCATCCCCGATATCCCCCCGCGTGAACCGTCATGGTTTGAAGAAGCCTTGTCCAAGCTGTTTGCATGGCTGGCGGAACTGCTTGCCCCGGTGGGCCAGTGGATTGGCGCTTCGTGGTGGTGGTTACAATGGGTGTTGCTGGCAATTGCAATCGGCTTTGCGGTGATCATGCTGGTGCGGATGTTTGGCACCGGCACATGGTGGCGGCGCAAACCCAGCGCCGCCGAAGCTGCGGACGAATGGCAGCCTGACCGCGCGGCCACGCTGGCGCTTCTCGAAGATGCTGATCGGTTGGCGGCAGAGGGCCGGTTTGACGAGGCGACCCGCCTGCTGCTGCAACGCAGCGTCGGACACATTGCTGCGGCCCGGCCCGATTGGGTTGAACCATCAAGCACTGCGCGCGAACTTGCAGCATTGCCTGCGCTGCCCGATGGTGCGCGCACGGCCTTTAGTGTGATTGCCGAACGGGTGGAACGCAGCTTGTTTGCGCTGCGGAAGCTAGACCGGCCCGATTGGGAAGCGGCGCGCGGGGCCTACGCCGAATTCGCGCTGGCCAAATTGAACAATCGCACACCCCGTAATCAGCCCGAGCCCAGCTTATGAGCGCAGCCCCGCAATCTGCCGCGCAACCGGTCGCCTTCTCGCGCGCCGGAGCACTGGCGCTGGTCGTGGTCGGGTTCGCGGTGTTCCTTGCAATGATTTACCTGATTGCTGCGGGTGAGCAACTCGGTGGGAACAGCCGCAACGGACGTGCCCATGCAGCGGGCACGGGGCTGAACGGTTATGCCGGGCTGGTGAAGCTGGTTGAGGCCGATGGTTACGAGGTGACCCGATCGCGCAGTCCGTCAGGGCTGGAAACCTATGATCTGCTGGTGCTGACCCCGCCTTCCTACCTTGCTGATGCAGAGGAATTCGTCGAAATCCTGAAGAACCGCGAGGATATCGGCCCGACGCTGGTGATCCTGCCCAAATGGGAAGTGTCGCTGCCGTCCAACAAACTTCCGAATAAAGTGCGCAAAAAATTCAAATCCGGTTGGGTGGTACTGGACGGAGCCTTTCCAGTGGAATGGTCGGCCAACCTGCCTGCGCCTTACACCATCAAACACAACAAGGCGGTGCTGCCCAAAGGTCGCACCCAGCGCTGGGCCGGGCTTGATGAAGCTGGCACTTTGCCAACCCGCACCGTGCTGTTTGCCGAAGATGATGCCGCGCACGAAACACTCATCAGCGATGCATCAGGCCGCCATCTGGCCGTCAGGGTCAACGACAGGTTCGACGAAGATACCGACGACTATATTCAGCCAACGGTGTTTGTGACCGAAGCGGATCTGATGAACAATTATGGGCTGGCCAATGGCGACCGCGCGGCGGCCGCGCTCGCGCTGGTAAACAGTTTGACCTACGATAACGACATCACCGGCGTGACATTCGATATGACTCTGAACGGTTTTGGCGCATCAGAAAACCTTCTGACCTTGGCGTTTCGTCCGCCATTCCTGGCGGCGACCTTGTGTCTGCTGATGACCCTGCTGATTATCGGCTGGCGCGCGTTCCAGCGGTTTGGCCCAGCGGCGGTCAGCGGCGGTCCCGATATCGCTTTTGGCAAGCAGCGGCTGATCGCCAATGGTGCCAGCCTGATCCTGCGCGCCCGCCGCCTGCCGCTGCTCAGCCGCCCCTTTGCTGCACTGTCGGCGCGGCGTATG
Source organism: Erythrobacter sp. (assembly GCA_030731635.1). Lineage (GTDB taxonomy): Bacteria > Pseudomonadota > Alphaproteobacteria > Sphingomonadales > Sphingomonadaceae > Erythrobacter. The sequence continues at coordinate 2,927 of JANQTR010000110.1, forward strand.
GCCGAACGCCTGGGGCTTGTCCGGCCCGATCTTGCCACGATCGATGCCGTCATTGCCCGCCGCCTGCCGGATGAAGAGCCGTTCTCGCGCCGCGTTGCGCGGATGGAAGCGGCCACCAAACCTGCCGATATTCTCAGCGCCGCCAAAGCGCTTGATGACCTTGCCACACAATTATCTCAGGGAAAGTGACCCGATGACTTCAAGCACCACGCCGATGAGTTTGGCCGACATCCGCGCGCTGGCCGATGCCATCCGCGCCGAAATTGCCAAGGCGATTGTCGGGCAGGATGCGATGGTCGACATGCTGCTGACCGCGCTCTTGTCCGAAGGCCACGTGCTGCTCGAAGGGCCGCCGGGCACGGCCAAGACGTTCCTTGCCAATGCCTTTGCGACCGCGCTTGGCCTTGATTTCGGGCGGATCCAGTTCACCCCCGATCTGCTTCCGGGGGATATTCTGGGATCGAACCTGTTCAACTTCCAGACCAGCCAGTTCACCCTGACGCGTGGGCCGATTTTCTGCGATCTGCTGCTGGGGGACGAAATCAACCGCACCCCGCCCAAGACGCAGGCCGCGCTGCTCGAAGCCATGCAGGAACGCCGCGTCACGCTCGACGGGGAAACCCACCAGCTACCGCAGCGGTTCATGGTGGTGGCCACCCAGAACCCGATTGAAAACCAAGGCGTCTACCCTCTGCCCGAAGCCCAGCTTGACCGCTTCCTGTTCAAGCTTTTGGTGCCCTACCCGGGTGAGGAGGAAGAGGCGCGGATCGTTGCCACCTACGGCCAGCGCAGCGGTCCGCAGCGTCCCGCCGATCTGGGCGTTTCAGCTGTCACCAACGCCGAAGGGCTGGTCGCGGCAAGCGCGGCCTTGTCGCAGGTTACGGTCGCAGCCGAGATCACCGGCTATGTCGTGCGCCTGATTCGCGCGACCCGCGACCATAGCGAACTGATCGTCGGCGCATCGCCGCGCGCCGCGGTGCTGCTGGCCGGTGCCGCCCGCGCCCGCGCGGCGCTGGAAGGCCGCCAATATGTCATTCCCGACGATGTGAAGGCGCTGGCCGTGCCGGTGCTGCGCCACCGCCTGACACTTTCCCCGGCTGCCGAAATCGAAGGTCGCGATATGGAAGCGCTGGTCGCCGAACTGGTCGAAGCAACGGAAGCGCCGCGTTAAGCCGATGGCGGCACTCGGCAGCCTCTTGCGCGCCTTGATGACCCTGCTGG